>CANRHE010000024.1 GCA_947630335.1 uncultured Sphingobacterium sp. | reverse complement strand
GAGTTTGCTTATCCTGTATCCATTAATGGTAAGATGAAAATGAATTTATCATTAGCATTAGACTTAGATGCAAAAACTGTTGAAGAAACTGTACTAGTGAATGAAGACGTACAGCGTTATTTGGATGGTAAATCTGTGAAGAAGTTAATTTTTGTAAAAGGTAAGATCATTAATATAGTGATTTAAGCGTGATCTTTAATAAAAAAAGGGAAGCCTCGAAGTTAACTTTGAGGCTTCCCTTTTTTTATTCTTTATCTTTAATGAAGGGGCTATTTACCCAATTTTTAAGTCTTAAACTGAATGGCAAGGAACCTTTCATTACAACTTCACCTATACTAGTATTCTGTTCATTCAAAGTTACTTTTATTGTTTTTCCAGAATCTGCTTTGTTGACTTTAATATTCTTGGTTTCATAGCCAATTAGTGAAGCTTTAAATTTTACGTCTTGTAATGTTGAAAGTTTGGCTTGACCTAAGCTATCTATTGTAATTTGCTGTTTTGTTGTAGTATTTATTAGATAGATAAAAGGCAGGGGATTGTTTTGTGAGTCAACGAATTGTACAGTAACACTGCCTTTCGCTGATTGCATATTTTGAATTGAATTTATAGCCGTTAATTCTAAAGGTCTGGTGTCCGCTTTTAAATTATTCCAGCTATGTAGTAGTAAAACAGAAGCGGCTACTTTCGCGAAGGTACTCCATGAATATTTTGTATTTGTTACTGTTTTAGAAAGCTTTCCGCATACTTTTGTTTTCGAACTCTTTATATATTGAATGATGTCTTTGGGATCCCAATTCGTGAAGTCTACTACTTCTATATTACATTTCGAACAAAATTTACCAAGATCACTTGGAGTCATATGCTCATAATTTTCTAAGCAAGGATTTGGAATGCATAGTTTCATAACGTTTAATTTCTGGATTCTGATATACAATATAGTGATTATTTAAATTTTATAATCAATTACTGGTAGTAAGTGTTTGGAATATTGGAATATTTTTTGTATATTGAAATTATTGGCAGTATTTGTAGGGCTCAGGGTTTAAATAAATTGCTAATTTAAGATTAAACCTTAGTTTGAATACATTGTCAATAAAAAATAGATAAATAAAAAAGGAAAGGAAACTATGATTAAAAACAAAGGAAAAACTAAAACAATATTACAAAAAAGCCCATTTATGTATTATGTAACGAATTGGGGATTTGTAGAACAACCAGCCAAAAAGAAAGTTAGTACCAAGACTAACTCAATATCAGAAAAACTTACAATCCGATAAGTTTTATTTCAAACAATCAAAAATGACATGCTTTTCCATACGAAAGCATTTTTTTGTTTATAGACGTTCTATTCCGTCCTCACGGAATATTCTTTTATTAAACGTTTATAAAATCACTTTTTTTACTGATTTTTGCTTCATGAGAATAACATTACTATGCATTGGTAAAACGGATGATAAATTTATTCAAGAGGGTATTGATAAGTTTGTTAATCGCTTAAAGCATTATATAACATTTAGTATAATAGTTATTCCAGATGTTAAGAATGTAAAAAATTTATCTCAAAGTCAACAAATGGATAAAGAAGCTGATTTATTTTTTAAACAAATCGGTAATCAAGACTTTGTAGTTTTATTAGATGAAAGAGGGAAGGAGTTTAGGTCCGTTGAGTTCTCTGATTTTTTATCAAAAAAAATGGTAACAGGAACAACTAATATGGTGTTTTTAATTGGAGGTCCTTATGGTTTTTCTTCAAAAATACGGGAGAGAGCGAATTCTTTAATTTCTTTGTCTAAAATGACATTCTCTCATCAGATGATTCGGATGTTTTTTGTTGAGCAAATGTATAGAGCTTTTTCAATTATGAAAGGAGAGCCTTATCATCATGAATAGAATATAGGCTAATAATTTTACTGAATTGTACGTTAAAATAGAAATTTGTACACTATGGATAAATATAAAAGAAATTATAATTTTAAAAGTGATGAAGGTGATAAAAATGGATTAAAATGGTTAATCGTATTATTAGCTATTGTAATTATTGCTATCTCCTACTTTTTTTAAAAATAAGGCGATATTTGGGAGTATCGCCTTACAATCACACTAACTATTACTGATGAGCCTCTAGAACTAAAGGTATCAATAAGTGAATACCGGAAGTTTTTTTAACATTCACATTATAAATATACTAATAGTATTGTTTATCGCAAAATATTTGTTATAAATTAACGATTGTTTAATTTACTATTCTAATAGTTTTTTGAAAGTTTCCCAAGCTACTTTATCTGTTTTAAAAGTTAGTTCTTGAGTTTGCATATCTTCTATGGATACTAATCTAAAGACTTCTTCTTTATCAATTCCATTACGGATTTTCTCATGATCAAAATCAAATGATTTATTTTTTACCTCAAAATTTATCTTCTCAATAGGCTTAACTTGATAATATATCGAGATTATTTGACTTGTATTGAAGCTTGATTTTTCAAAGAAATCAGTGGTATATATATGTTTTACTATTTCTATTGCTAAATCACATTCCTCTAAAAACTCTCTTTTTAAGGCATCAAGTAATCCTTCTCCATACTCTAGTCCACCACCAGGGAATTTTGTAAACGAAACATTTTGTGTTCTTTCATCACTAATTAATACCCGATTTTGCTCATCGATTAATATACCATACACGCGCACATTAAATGGAAACATAATTTTATTTTCGTTTAGATAAATCTTTAATATAAATATTCTTGAATTCTACAGGCTGTCCTTCGCTTTGAAGACCTATGAAACCTTGTTTTAAGGCTTTTCCGTCAATTTTAACTCGTGGGTCATAATTGTTTACTACATCACCTCCGATATGTGGTTTTGAATAAGTTAAAACAGTATCACCTTCAATAATATGTTTAATGATAGAATCTCCCATTACGATGAGTTCAGCTTTCACCCATTGATCTCCATCATATGTCTTTGATGTAGAGTTTACACAATGCGTTGTGAATAGGGAATCATTTAAAAATATATGAGTTCCTGGAGAGCACATGTTTCCTGTAGGACGCGGTTTGCCATCACTAAGACCGCCCAAAAACTGCATCTCTACAGATATAGGCCAGTCTTGATTTACAGGCATAGTTTTAGGATCTTGCGAGTGAAACATGATGCCACTGTTGCGAAGAGTATAAGAGGGGGCACCTGGATACAAATCGCCTATAAAACGATATTCAAGTTTGAGATGATAATTAGAATAAGGCGTATCATAATATAAATGACCAAACCGATTCTTAAAATCTCCACCATATTGATCATAATTCACTTGAATGACACCATCGCTAACACGAAAAGTCTCTCCAAAATTGTCTCCAGTTTCGTAAGAATAGATTTTTGGCGTCCAATTTTGTAAATTTTTACCATTAAATAATGGTTTCCATTCATCATTTAGATTATTTCTCTTTGTGGAACAACCTAAAGCTATGAGCGTTAATAATGTTAGCGCGGTTATCTTACTTGTAATCTTCATGGGAGTACTAAATTACTTGAAACCCATTTTCAACTGCCATTTCATCTATAAATAAGAAAGAGTAGTGCTTCGGTAAAAACCATGCTATAGTATTTCCGATTTGTTGAAATTGTTGCTCATTTGCAAATTGAGCAGGAGTAAAGTTAAAGACTAAATCTTGTTTAACCTTTTCTTCATCTTCTGGATTTCTAGCAATTAACATTGTTTTAGGACTCTCAATTCCTGCATGTTTAAGAAATTCGCGAAGTTGATTTCTTAAATACTTTGGAAGAATTGCATCCGAAGGCTGACCTATTAATATTTTTTCATCTGATCCTATTGCAACATTTTCTTTATTGTGCGAGAATATACTAGTTTCTGTATAGAAAGAGTCTGTTAGCTCATAGTTGACGATATCTCCATAAGAAAATACCCAATCTGGTTGGGGTTTTTGGGCATTAATAACAACGCCAAATCCCTGCGTTAGTAATGCAGGAAGTTGCTTATTAATGACAAAAGCTTGAAAATTTTCATCAGTATGCACTGATTCCAATTGTACATAAGGGAAACCATCACTTGCCATTACCACTTCTGGATTGCCAAGTTTTAGATTTGCTTCTGCGATATTATTAAGGAATGATTGTACCCAAGCTTGATCCCTTTGTTCAAAAGGAACTTCTAACAAAATATTTAATGTTACTGTCTTTTCTAAATCTCCTAAACCAAATTCTGTATTACCGATATTCTCTGAGGTATTCATATGTTTGCTATTGTTGTTTTTTTTAATCACGCTAAAAGTACATATTTATCATGTATTAATTAAGTGGAATAATAAATTATTGGCTATATTGATATAACTAATTTTGTTACTTTTGTTAAAACAGAATGATTTTCGATGATTGATTTGAGTTTGAAAGGATCGGCAGACTTCTCTACTTCAAAATTAAGTTATGACGACTTTCGTCAACTTATTTTGAAAGATTATGAATCTGCAGTGCAAAGTAGAATTGTCAGCCTTTTAGGCCGTAAGGAAGTACTTACAGGGAAGGCTAAATTTGGTATTTTTGGAGATGGTAAGGAACTTGCTCAAATTGCTTTATCTAAAGTGTTTAGAGATGGAGATTGGCGTTCTGGTTATTATCGTGATCAGACATTTGCATTTTCTTCAGGCATTAGTTCAGTTTATAACTTCTTTTCTCAGTTGTATGCCAATCCATCAGTCCAAGCAGATATTTCGTCTGCAGGAAGACAAATGGTAGCTCATTTTTCGTCTACTTTGGTTGATGAAAATGGGGAATGGAAAGATCAAACTATACAAAAGAATTCTTTTTCTGATATTTCTACAACAGGTGGTCAAATGGCTCGGACTGTTGGATTAGCTTTAGCCTCTAAGTTGTATAGAAATAATATAGAACTGGAAGACCTTAAATATTTTTCAAAAAATGGTGACGAAGTCGTATTTTGTAATGTAGGTAATGCTTCTACCTCGGAAGGTGTATTCTGGGAAACAGTTAATGCTGTCGGTGTAGCTCAAGTTCCAGCTGTTATTTCAATTTGGGATGATGGTTATGGAATATCAGTCCCTAATAGTATTCAAACTACAAAAGGAGATATCTCTCAAGTTTTGAAAGGTTTTCAACGTGATGAGCATGGAGAAGGCTTTGAAATTTTTAAAGTTAAAGGCTGGGATTATCCAGGCTTAATTGAAACTTATGAGACCGCATCTCAAATTGCTAGGCTACAACATATTCCTTGTATTGTACATGTCACAGAGATGACGCAGCCGCAAGGGCACTCTTCATCAGGATCACATGAAAGATATAAGTCAGAAGCACGCTTAGCTTGGGAATCGGATTATGATTGTAATGCCCAAATGCGATCATGGATATTGAAGTCAGGTATTGCAAATGAAGAGACATTAGAAGAAATAGAGGATAAAGCTAGAGATTTTATTAAGAGTGAGCAAAGACGTGCATGGTTAGATTATAAACAACTTTTAAACGTCGAATTACAAGAAGCAATTGATAAATTATCAAAAATAAATGAAGATGTTGTAGAGTTACCTTTAAAGATGTTGAAAAGTAATTCTGATCCTTCTTTAAAAGAAATTTACTCTACTGTACGTCAAGTATTACGTAATCTACGTTTTAACAACTCTAACGAAAAAGCCGATTTACTTAATTGGTATAATGATAAGAAGGAAGAAAATGCAGATCGTTATAATAGTACTTTATTTTCTGAAACGAAATATTCTCCTCTACTAGTCGATCCTGTCGCTGCGGAATATGAATCCGATGCAGAGGTGGTTGACGGGCGTGAGGTTTTAAATGCTTGTTTTGATGCAAATTTTGAAAAAGACAAACGATTAGTCGCTTTTGGTGAAGATGTTGGTAAAATTGGTGATGTCAACCAAGGATTTGCAGGATTACAGGATAAGTTTGGAGATCAACGTATATTCGATACAGGAATTAGGGAATCTGTAATTATAGGTAAAGGAATTGGACTTGCTGCTCGCGGTTTACGTCCTATCGCAGAGATTCAATATTTAGATTATCTAATTTATGCTCTTCCTGTTTTAAGTGATGACTTAGCTTCATTGCGTTACCGTACAAAAGGTCAACAAAGGGCCCCTCTCATTGTTCGTACAAGAGGACATCGTCTCGAAGGTGTATGGCATTCGGGCTCTCCAATGACAGTTTTATTAGGAGCATTAAGAGGAATACATATTTGTGTTCCAAGGAATATGACGCAAGCTGCAGGTATGTATAACACTTTATTGAAAGGAGATGACCCTGCATTAGTTGTCGAGAGTTTGAATGGTTACCGTTTGAAAGAAAAGATGCCAACCAATATAAGTGATTTTACTGTTCCAATTGGAATAGCTGAACTTATTCGAGAAGGTAGTGATATTACAGTAGTCTCATACGGATCTACATTGCGTCTTGTAAGCGAAGCGGCCTTAGAGCTTGAAAAAATTGGTATATCTATAGAGATTATTGATGCACAATGTTTACAACCGTTTGATAGGGAGAATCTGTGT
This sequence comes from uncultured Sphingobacterium sp., assembly GCA_947630335.1. Lineage (GTDB taxonomy): Bacteria > Bacteroidota > Bacteroidia > Sphingobacteriales > Sphingobacteriaceae > Sphingobacterium. The sequence continues at coordinate 17,414 of CANRHE010000024.1, read as the reverse complement.
GCTCAGTCACTTCAAAAGACCAACCGCTTATTAGTAGTCGATGAAGACTTTCCTGGTGGAGCTTCAGCCTTTATTATGCAACAAATATTAGAAGAGCAGAAGGGCTATTACTATCTGGATAGTCAGCCCTTAACATTGTCAGCAAAAGCACATCGTCCACCATATGGTTCGGATGGAGATTATTTTTCTAAACCCTCAGTAGAAGATATTATAGAGACTGTATATAGTATTATGAATGATGTTAATCCTAAACAATTTCCATCCTTCTTATAAAAATAGCATTAGAAAATAGAAGCAGCACCAATAAGTGCTGCTTTTTCAGCATACTGTGCTATTGAAATGTGGAATGAATTGAAAGTTTTATTATCATCGATATACATCCAGGCTTTGGAAATATTTCCTCCAATAATAAAAGTTTGACAATTATACTTTTCACTAAAGAAGGTAAGAAAATTATATAAGTGAATCCTATATTCTTCCATAAGCTTTAAAAAAGCTTGGGTATTCTGATGATTATTAATAATTTCTTTTAATCCTTTTTCTTCAATTTTGGTTAGATCATAGAACCTTTTGGTGAACCATCTAGTGACAAGGTATTCCTCAAAAATAGTAGTCCCATATGGACTATCCCACAGATTGGCATCAAAAGCTTTAGAATCCTTTTGTTTTACCGCACTTCCCAGACCTGTACCTAATGTAATTCCTAGTATGCAGCTTTCTTCTTCTCGATTGCTAGCAAATACTTCGCCTTGTAGGAATGCTGCTGCATCATTGATGTATTTTATTTGTAAAGAAGAATCTCCTATACTATTTTTTATAGCAATCGTAGTATTAAGTTTATAGATTGAATCATATTTACTTTGACCATTCATTAGAGAGATTCCATTATCATAATCAAATGGGCCAGGCATCGCAATGCCTATTTTATCAATATCATGATCGAATTTATCAATACACTCTTGAATATTCGTTATCCATGATTGAAAAATCGTTTTAGCTTTTTCGTTGGAATTAACAATATTTCTGGTTGTTGTATGGTCAATTATTCTCCATGAAGATTGCTCAACGATAGAGGAGGTGATATGACTTCCTCCAATATCGCAAGACAATATGTATTTTTTATTAGCTACTTGCATTTGTATATGCACTTTGTTTAAGAAGTTGGTCAGCAATTACTAATGCAGCCATAGCCTCTACAATAATGACAGCACGAGGTACTACACAAGGGTCATGACGGCCTTTACCTCCAATGGTAGTTTCTTCACCATTTTGATTTAGAGTGGCTTGATCACGCATTATTGTTGCTACGGGCTTAAAAGCTACTTTAAAAGTAATATCCATTCCATTAGATATTCCACCTTGAATACCACCAGAATAATTAGTTTTGGTGATAACTTTATTGTTTTCCGTTGTAAAGATATCATTATGTTCAGAGCCTTTAAGTTTAGATCCCTCAAAACCAGAACCATACTCAAAACCGTGGACAGCATTTATACTCAACATAGCTTTTCCAAGTTCGGCATGTAAACGGTCAAAGACTGGCTCTCCAAGTCCAACAGGTACCCCTCGAATTATTGTAGATATCCTTCCACCTACTGTGTCACCATTTTTTCGGATAGTATCAATAAAGTCTATCATTTCATTTGCGGTAGCTGGATCTGCGCAACGAACAATATTATTTTCTCTATCTTCTAATGCTTTAGATAAGTTTTGTGCATTTAAATTTGGTGCTTCAATTTCGCCTACACCAGATACATGAGCGAAAATTTCAATTCCATGTTTTTTTAAAAAAAGTTTTGCAATAGCACCCGCTGCCACACGTGCCGCAGTTTCTCTCGCAGAGGAACGGCCACCACCACGGTAATCACGAATACCATATTTCATTTGATAAGTGTAGTCTGCGTGTGAAGGACGGTATTTATCTGAAATATGTGAGTAGTCTTTAGAACGTTGATCTTCGTTAGGAATTACTATTGAAATAGGTGTTCCCGTTGTTTTTCCATCAAATATGCCAGACAAAATTTGTGCAGTATCACTTTCTTTACGTTGCGTAGTTATTTTAGATTGACCTGGTTTTCTTTTATCTAATTCCGATTGAATAAATGATTCATCAATATCAATATTAGAAGGACAACCGTCGATAATTACTCCGATTGCTTTGCCATGTGATTCTCCAAATGTGGTAATTCGAAATAAGTCGCCGAATGAATTTCCTGCCATGAATTTATAATTAATACCGTAAATATAATGTAAATATTAAATTAAAAATGCGATTTCTTTACATTAAAAGATAATAGAACCTTTTAAGGTATAAAAAGAAATCGCATTTTTAATAACTAGAATTTAAATCCTTGCTGCGTTAAATGATCCCAGTACATCGGGTAAGATTTATCAACAACATGGGGCTCTTCAATAGTTATTTTTTCAAAAACCAAAGCTAAAGGAGCAAAAGCCATTGCCATACGGTGATCTTCATATGTGGCAATTGATATTTCCTGAGGTTCAAATACGTTTTTGGTATTCAAATGATACACCTGATTTTCTTCAGTTAAAGTAGCTCCAAATTTGCCAATTTCATTTTGTAAAGCAGCTATACGATCTGTCTCCTTTATTTTTAGTGTTTCTAAACCTGTAAAAGTTACATTTCTACGCAATGCAGCTGCAACAACTACAATCGTCTGTGCCAAATCAGGACATTCTTTGAGGTTGAAAAAGTTTTCTTCACTCTGGCTGTGCGTTTTTTGTAATACTATTCCGTCTTTTTCAAAGGTTGTTTTCACGCCAAAGCTTTCCATGATTTTGGCTATGGCAATATCACCTTGGAGACTATCTTTTTTTAGTCCTGGTAGTCTAATCTCTGCTTCTTTTGCCAATGCTACCATAGAGTACCAGTATGAAGCTGCACTCCAATCTGGTTCAATATATATGGTGGAATCTTTACATGGCTGATTAGCGATATGAATCTTATTGTCAATCCATGAATATTTTATACCCGCTTCTTCCAACATATTCAATGTCATGGTCACGTAAGGACGCGAGGTAAGCTCACCAACAATTTCAATTGTGAGACCTTTTTTTAGTTTTGAAGCAATTAGAAGTAAAGAAGAAATATATTGGCTACTGACGTCACCTTTAATTCTCACGGTGTCTTTATCTTGAAATATTTTCCCTTCAATTTGTAAAGGGGGATATCCTACTTTTTTCTGATAATGTATTTCGGCACCAATATCTTTTAAGGCATCGACTAATATTCCTATTGGACGTTGTTGCATTCGTTCCGTACCTGTCAATATAAATTTTCCAGGAATTAAATTAAGATAGGAAGTCATGAAACGCATAGCAGTCCCAGCAGGACCTATATCTATAATTTTATTTTGGTCTGTAACAGCATCAGCTACCTCTAAAGCTCTTGTTAATAATACAGTATCATCAGCTTCTGAGATGTTTTCAATATTTACCTTACCCTCACTTATCGCTTTTATTATTAGAGCACGGTTGCTCTCTGATTTCGAACCAGTAAGTTGAACCGTGCCATTAATTACTTTGGAAGAATGAGTTAACGTAATAGTTGTATTACTCATTTTATTATGCCTCCGTAGGTGTTTTAACGTTCATGATCTCGTTTTGTTTACGAATAGATTCGTTATGTAGAAGCTCAAGATACTTGACCGAAAAGTCTTCACCTAAGTTTAATGCTTTTGCCAATTGCACACGTTTCTGAATGATTTCATCCCAACGAGAAACTTGTAGAATTGTCACATTATTATCGCGTTTATATTCTCCGATTTTTTCTGCTACTTTCATACGATCACCAATTAATTTTAAGATCTGGTCATCCAGTTTATCTATTTGCTGACGTAACTCAGCTAATTTATCACTGAAAATTGGATCATTAGATTCTGGCTGACGGTAGGATAGATTATCTAACAATTCCGCTAAAGCAGCAGGAGTTACTTGCTGTTTTGCATCTGTCCAAGCAATAGATGGATCAATATGTGACTCCACAATTAAACCTTGCATATCCATATCCATTGCTTTTTGGGTTACGTAAGGAATTAATTCGCGATTACCACAGATATGACTTGGGTCATTAATAATTGGTAATTCTGGAGCAATAGTTTTTAATTGAATAGCTAAATCCCACATAGGTTCGTTTCGGAAAGCTGTTTTTTCGTAAGATGAAAAACCACGGTGTATAGCTGCTATTTTTTTTATACCTGCACGATTGATACGTTCTAAGGCTCCAATCCATAAGGACAAGTCAGGATTTACTGGATTTTTAACGATAACAGGAATGTCAGCACCGGACTCTGCAATTGCATCAGCAATTTCTTGAACAGTAAAAGGGTTAGCTGTTGAACGAGCTCCAATCCATAAAACATCAATACCTGCGGCTAAAGCTTCTTTCACGTGTTGAGCAGTAGCTACTTCGGTAGCAGTTAATAAGCCAGTTTCTTCTTTAGCTCTTTTTAACCATTCTAAACCTATACTTCCAATACCTTCAAATTCTCCTGGGCGAGTACGAGGTTTCCAAATTCCAGCGCGTAATACATGAACTTTTCCTGTATTAGCTAATAGGTGTGCTGTAGATACAACTTGATCTTCAGTTTCTGCACTACAAGGACCTGCAATGATTAATGGCTTACCATCTGTATTTATCCAAGAGCTTAAAGGAAGGATGTCTAATGAATGTTTCATTTTTTATTTATTTACGAATTGTTAGTGACTATATTATTTTAATTATACTTTTTCATTTTTGATGTATTCACCCATTATACTAAAGTTTACGGTGTGCTTCAGTACTTTGCGAATAGCTGCATCATAATCTGATTGTTTTTTCCATTCCACATCGACGTAGAAATCGTATTCGTTTCTTCTTCCAACGACAGGCATAGATTGTATTTTACTCAAATTCACATTTTGTTCTGCGAAACATTGTAAAACAGATGCCAACGCGCCTACAGCATTTCCTGTCTGAAAAGATAGAGATGCTTTGTTAGCTCCTTTTTGTTCTACTACTTCGTTAGAAAGAATTAAAAAGCGAGTAGCATTTTTTTTATGAGTCTCGATTCTCTTTTCTAGAATATTTAAGCCATATATTTTAGCTGCGTATTCACTTGCTACAGCTGCTGTATTTGTTAAGTTTTCTTCTTTAATTTTTTTTGCACATCCTGCTGTATCCATACCTTCTTTGATACTCCAGTGTGAATATTCACTCAAGAATTCATCACATTGACGAATGGCAATTGGGTGTGATTCTACATATTGGATATCACTTATTTTTACACCTGGCAGGGCTAAAAGATTTTGTTGAATATTAAGATGTACTTCTCCAATGATATGAAATCTATAGTCTCTCAAAAGGTTGTAATTTGGTAAAATGCTTCCTGCGATAGAGTTTTCTATGGCCATCACTACATAATCCGCTTTACCCTGTTTAAGCATTTCACAAGTCTGCTTAAATGATCCACACTCAATAGTTTCAATATCCGGACCGAAGTACTTTAGTGCAGCTTCCTCGTGAAACGAAGCCTTTACTCCTTGAATTGCAATTTTAATACTCATATTTTTAGTGATTATCCATAAAAAAAGGTCCTAACTTTTAGATTGGGACCTTTTTTAATTCTTATTGTTAACATTTTACGCCACAATTAGCCCCGTTCATTATTGTTATAATAAAAGAAGTAAAAATAGTTATATGACGTAAAGTTTTTCATTTGCTAATGTTTGATGTCTCAAAGGTATGCTATTGAAGTATTAAATCAAAATTTATTTTAAAAAATGTGATTATTTGCTATAAAATATTTAGTTTTTTTAATAATTTTTTTAGTTAAAAACACCTTCAAAAATGATGTTTTTTTTAATTTTTTAGGTTCTTTAAATTGGTTTGTATTATTGTATTTATCTTTATTACAGTAATTTATGTTTTAAATTTTAATATTTTTTGTCATTTTTTTCATCTATTTTTAGTGAAAAAAATCAATTATTTTTCATGGATATTTTCGGTTTATTTAATGCATTTTTTTCTCTTTTTTGTGCAGTTATTATTCTATTTTGATTTTTTGTACTTTTGCTGCCGATATATAATTAGTCTAAAAAAATATGATTTATGTCTTCATCAGTGTTTGTTGTAGTATTATAGTGGCTGTATTGATCAAGTTGGCAAGACGGAGGAATATTAATGTCCAACAATTAGTTTTGTGGAATTACCCTTGTACAGTATTGATGACATATTTGTTGTTAGATCCACAGCTCCAAATATTGTCGCATGCACATTTGCCTATAGGACTTTACATACCTTTAATTATTCTTTTACCTACTTTATTTATTTTTATCGCATTAGCTATTAAATTTAGTGGGATAGTGAAGACGGATGTTGCTCAACGCATGTCCTTATTTATTCCTCTATTAGCCTCTTTTATTTTATTTGGGGAAGTTGCTTCTTCCCATACTTTGTTAGGTGTGATGCTTGGACTCGTTGCGGTATTCCTTTCCATTTCTTGGAAGAGTGATAAAGCAAACACTAAGAAACAGGGTTTCATTTATCCTATTATAGTTTTTCTTGGAATGGGTGTCATTGATATATTATTTAAACAAATTACTCAACATAAAGAGATTCCTTATATTACTTCTATGTTTATAGTATTTACTGGAGCCATGATATTTGGTGGGTTAATATTATTGTGGAAGATCTTTATAAAGGGAGAAGTATTTTCACGAGCAGCCGTGGGGTGGGGATCTTTTTTAGGTGTTTTTAACTTTGCAAATATCTATTTCTATATGAAAGCCCATCGCGCTCTTCCAGAGAACCCTTCCATCGTTTTTACTACAATGAATATAGGTGTAATTGTTTTGGGATCCATAATTGGAGTTTTATTGTTTAAAGAAAAGCTATCAAAGCTTAATTATATAGGCTTGATATTAGCCGTTGTTTCAATTTTTTTAATAGCATATTTGTGAGTTTATTTGAGGATACATATTCAACAATTGAAGAGCCTTCGGAAGGTATTTTTAGAGATAAGGGGAGTAAATTTATTGCCTATTCTTATCCTTTTAAGGATGAATCAAACTTAAAAGACATACTAGCGCACTTGAAAAGTATCCATCCTAAGGCACGCCATTACTGTTGGGCTTATCGACTAAGTCCTGATCGAACAGTATACCGTGTTAATGACGATGGTGAACCATCAGGGACAGCTGGAAGACCAATTTTGAACGTATTATTATCGCGTGATGTTACTAATATTTTGGTAGTTGTGGTGAGATATTTCGGCGGTACCTTATTAGGTGTACCTGGATTAATTAATGCTTATAAGCTATCTACACAAGAGGCTTTAGATGCAGCCACTATAGTAGAGAAAACAGTCAATGATGTCTATTCAATTGAATTTGAGTATATTCAGATGAATGATGTTATGCGTATTATTAAGGATGAAAATATTATCGTTTTAAGCCAACATTTTGATAATAATTGCGTTATTAATATTGAAATACGAAAGATGCAAGTCAATAAAGTGATCACTAAATTAAATAATATTGAAGGATTAAAAACTAAATATATAAGTACATTATGATGATTCCAGAGTCTGAAATGATTTTAAATGCAGATGGTAGTATTTATCATCTTAATCTTTGTCCAGAGGATTTGGCAGATACTATAATTTTTGTTGGAGATCAAGATAGAGTTCCTCTAGTTTCACAATACTTTGACTCTGTGCAAGTAAAAAAGGGAAAACGAGAGTTTATTACTCATACTGGTATGTTACGAGGTAAGCGTATCTCTGTGCTTTCTACCGGTATAGGAACAGATAATATTGATATTGTGATGAATGAAATAGATGCTTTAGTTAATATCGATTTTAACACAAAAACCTTAAAACCAGAATTAAAGCATGTAGATATTATCAGAATTGGAACTTCAGGATCAATTCAAGGTAATCTTGCTATTGGTACTATTTTGGCAAGTGAATATGCAATTGGTTTCGATGCCTTGATGCAATTTTATATAAAACCTTATACTATTCAAGAAGAAAGACTTCGGATATCGATAGCCGAACACTTTTCTAATTTATTATTTAAGCCGTACGTTGGGAAGGCTTCTGATCGATTATTGTCAAAATTTGCAGCTGACTTACCAAAGGGGATCACGATGACAGCACCAGGATTTTATGGTCCTCAAGGTCGATGTGTGCGGTCTCATAATATGCATCCAAACTTAATTAAATTAGCAAATTCATTCTGTCTTGAAGATAAGAATATTACCAATTTAGAAATGGAAACTGCTGGTATTTATGCTTTAGCAAATATGTTTGGACATCATGCTATATCTATTAATGCTATCTTAGCCTCGCGTATCAACGACGAGTTTAGTCCTAATCCAGCAGAGATTATTGATCGCGCTATCCAATTTGTATTGAACAAATTATAAAAGATTTTATTTATTACTTTTTTAGTATATCTATCATTAAGAAGTGCTTAATCCTTTACGGGCAGAATCAAATTTTAATAATAGGAATAATAATATTGTAAAACTCCATAGCGAAGAACCTCCATAACTAATGAATGGCAATGGAATTCCAATAACAGGAACAATTCCTATTGTCATTCCTATGTTTATAAAAAAATGAAAGAATAATATTGAAGCAACACCGTATGCATATACACGAGCAAATGTAGTTCTTTGCCTTTCTGCTATGTGTATGATTCTCAATAATAAGAAAAGATAGATACCTATCAAAGTAACAGAACCTACAAATCCCCATTCTTCTCCAATGGTACAAAAAATAAAATCGGTACTTTGCTCCGGTACAAAGTTGTATTTTGTTTGCGTACCTTGTAGATACCCTTTACCAAGCAGTTGGCCCGATCCAATTGCAATTTTTGATTGATTTAAATTATAACCTTGACCTCTGGGGTCATCCATTTTACCCAGAATAATATCGATCCTATTCCTTTGGTGGGATTGTAATATGTTTTCATAAGCGAAGTCAACACATAATACGTACACCATAGAAGCTAGGAAGAGTAGACAAATGTTGATGATATGTTTTCTCTTCTGTCTATTAACATACAGTGCGATAGCTGAAATAATAGCGATGATACCGATGAGTATCCATTCGTTCGGAACAAGTAGTGCAAATACAAATAAAACTATTGCGAGGCCTCCTAAAACCATGAATTTTGTACTCACATAACCTTCCCGATAAAAGACAAATATTAATGAAAAGAAGGCTAGGGCAGATCCCGTGTCAGGTTGTAACATCACCAAAAATACAGGAAATAGAACAATGGAACATCCTATTAACAGCGTTGTAATATTAGGTGTTTTATTAGATTGCGTATTCAAATAAACAGCGAGGAGTAGGCAAGTCGCTAATTTACCAAACTCAGAAGGCTGTAATCTAAAACTTCCTAAAGGTATCCATGCTTGATTACCTCCCACATTCCGTCCAACAATAAGAACAGCTATCAATAATAATATAACTATTGCATAGATTACTGGAGTAGCAGATATAAAAAAACGCTGGTCAATTATTAATATACAAAATCCGATAATTAAGGCTGTGAATATATAAATAGACTGTTTGCCATAATTAGTTTCTAGATTGAATAATCCAGGTGAATCAGGATTAAACACTGCAGCATGAATGTTGAACCATCCAATTATGCATAAAGCGAACCAGAGACTAATTGTTATCCAATCGATGCGACCGAAGAAGCTAGTATTTTGGTTGTTCATTATCTGGTAATTTGACTATGATGAACAAAAATTTGTTTTTTATCTTCTAAGCTAGCTGTTTGGCGTTTATTTTTTATAGTATCACTCAGCGTATTAGACTTTTTAACTATTGTTTTTTTCTCCTCTACTTTCGGAATGAGATTACCATTGTAGATTCGATCTTGCAAATGCTTCGGAAGCGTGATAGTATCTCGTAGATATTTTTCAATAACCATACTCGCTATAGGACCAGCCCATGTACCCCCATAACCCGCATTTTCAACAAAAACTGCTATGGCAATTTTAGGATTTTCACGTGGAGCAAAAGCAAAGAAAACAGCATGATCGGCTCCATGAGCATTTTCAGCAGTACCTGTTTTTCCACACATTTCAATACCATTAATACGCACAGCATATCCTGTACCTCCTGGTAAATTTACAGCTCGGCTCATTCCTTCGATGATGGGTTCATAGTATTTAGCATCCACCCCAGAAGATATTTTCTCTTTATATTCCTCTTTTACAATATGCTTTTCGCCTATTGCTTTAACGAGATGTGGACGATAATAATAACCTCTATTTGCTACAATAGCCATGATATTAGCCATTTGAAGTGGGGTAATACCTATTTCACCTTGACCTATGGAGTTAGAAATATTATAGGTGGACTTCCATTTATTAGATCCAAATCGTTTTGTGTATTGTTCAGCTGTAAAAATATTTCCTCCCTTTTCACCAGGTAAATCAATACCTAAAGGAGAACCCAGTCCGAACTTAGTCAGTCCCTCTCTCCATAAAGTGTAAGCTTCGGGCGTAGATATACCCCGAGAATCCAGCATACGTGCATATACATAACCGTAATAAGTATTACATGATTTCTGAATAGACTTAATTAAATCGGTAGGACCGTCCACATGCGTACAGCGCATTCTAGCACCATTAGCAAAATAACCACCAGGACAATTAAAAACGGTCTGAGCATTAATTACTCCCGCTTGTTGAGCCGTTAATGCCGCTACAACTTTAAAGACAGATCCGGGAGGGTAGGAAGCAGCAATAGGTCTATTAAATAAAGGTCGACTTGGATCATTTAATAGCTTCATGTAGTTATTTCCTCTTTGACGACCTACCATTAAATTGGGGTCATAACCCGGGCTACTCACATACGTTAACACCTCGCCCGTAGAAGGTTCTATGGCGACAACCGAACCTAATTTATTTTTCATCAGACGCTCTGCAAGAACTTGCAAATCCTTATCCAAAGATGACACTAAACCATCTCCAGATACCGCAACCGTATCATACTTACCATCCATGAAAATTCCTTTTGGTCTGCTAAAAGCATCAACCATTTGGTTTTTCACACCTCTAGTTCCCCTAAGTAATTCTTCATAAGAACGCTCTACACCAGATGCGCCAATATAGTCTCCTAATCGATAAAAACCATTAGATTTTTCTATGTCTTGATCTCTAACTTCTTGGATATACCCCAAAAAGTGAGCGGCAATACTATCTGGATAATGACGTATTGTTCTTGCTTGTGCTTGAAAGCCCGTGAATTTATCTAAATGCTCCTGAAATACCGCAAAAGTCTGTACGTCCAGCATTTTTTCAAATGGAGATGCTCGGTAAGGAGAATGTTCTCTAGCTTTTTGAATACGTTTATCGAATTCAGTTTTGTCAATATCTAATAGTTGACATAACAGTAACGTGTCAATGTTTTTAACCTCCCGTGGGGTAACTAATATATCATATACAGGTTCATTTTGAACTAATACTTTTCCATTCCGATCTAAAATAACCCCTCTAGCAGGATATACAACTACCTTACGTAAAACATTATTATTCGCAGATAGAATATAGGATTCATCAATAACTTGAATATAAAACAGTCGAGCAATAATGATGAAAGCTATTGCAATTATTATTCCTTGTATTATATATTTTCGTTCAAAAAAACTATTCATCTTTTTTAGTTAGATGTTAATTTGTTTTTACCAGAATAAGTGATTAAGCTGATTACAAATATTATAGAAATCGTAAAAATGCTGCTCAATAAAGCGCTACCAAGTGTATAGATAATATTTTGGAAAGAAAACACCTCAATTAAAAATAATACTAAGTGTTGTACTATTGTTGCTAATACAATATAGGTACTGAACCATTTGAATTTCATATTACCCCAACTTGGCGTTTGGAATGATTCTCGCTGATCAACTTCAAGTGTAATGTTCAAGAAGAAAATTCTGAAATACGCAAGAGCCACACAAGCCGCTGCATGTACACCAATAGAATCATAAAATGCATCTATTGTTAAACCTGTTAATAAAGATAAAAGAAATAGAATAAAATTAGGAGTCCCTAATGGAAGTAATAAAATGAACAGTATATAAGGTAGGGGTATAGCAATATTGTAATAACCAACATTTTTCAATACTGCAACTTGAAAAATTATTAGTAATATAAAACTGACTATATTATAAACGATAATCTTAGCCATTATTATTATTATTTAAAGATTCTAATTCTAGTTTTTCTTTTGCCAATTTGTCTTTCACCACATACACATATGTCAAATTAGAAAAGTTAGTGGTGATAGCTATACGCATATCTTTAAAACTTCCGCCAGAAGACAGGTCAGTTTCTATGACTTCACCCACTTTAATACCTTTCGGAAATAATGTTGAAAACCCCGATGTAAAAACAGGTTGGCCAACGGTCACTTTTATATGATTAGGAATATCCCTTACCATAGCATAACGAGGATCAGTATTAGCCCCCCAGATTAATGTCCCAAATGCTAAATTAGTACTATCTAAGGAAACAGAAATTTTTGTAGCCGTATTAAGTAATGATTTTACAGTGCAAAAGTTCTCAGAAACATTCAAGACCGTACCTACCACTCCATTGGACGAAATAACACCCATATCTACTTCAATACCATCTTTTTTACCCTTATTTAGAGTGATGAAATTGTTTTTTTGTTTAATACTGTTATTTACTACGACTGCAGGAATAAATTGATAACGAACATCTTTTAATAATGTAAAAGTAGTGTCGTTATGAATAGAATCTGGAGCTTCTATATTTTGTAACTGTTGACGTAATAAAGTGTTCTCTTCAATTAAAAGTGCGTTAGTTTCCGCTAAGCTTAAAAATTCTTTCCAAGAATTAAATTTGGTATAGAAAGAACCTACAACAACATTAGAAGAATTGATGAAAGCCGATTGCTGATAATTGTTGTTACGTATTACTAAAAAAATGGAAAATGTAAAAAATAACATAAACCAAAAGAAGGCATTATATCTGACTAAGAAGAGCCATAAGTTTTTCATACACTGTATTAGCGATTGATATTATTTTAACAAATACGCGATATAGAATAGCTTCATTCTATATCGCGTACTTAAGCACATATCTACATTTCTGTTATTGCATTAAGAATTTAAATCTTCCGATGTTCTTTAATGCTATTCCTGTTCCACGTACAACAGCGCGAAGAGGATCTTCAGCTACATGTACAGGTAATTTTGTTTTTGCTTGAATACGTTTGTCTAAGCCTCTTAATAAAGCTCCACCACCTGTTAAGTATATACCAGTTTGATATATATCAGCTGATAATTCTGGAGGAGTAATCTCTAAAGCTTTTAATATAGCTTCTTCAATCTTAGAAATAGATTTATCTAAACAATGTGCGATCTCAGTATAGGAAACAGTGATTTGTTTAGGAATACCAGTCATCAAATCTCTTCCTTGTACAGCAAAATCTTCTGGTGGATCTTGTAATTCAGGTAATGCAGCACCCACTTTTATTTTTATCTTTTCGGCAGTACGATCCCCAATCATAATATTATGTTGACGACGTATATATTGTACAATGTCAGAGTCAAAGTTATCTCCAGCCACACGAATAGATTGGTCACATACGATACCCGAAAGTGCAATAACTGCAATCTCAGTGGTACCTCCACCGATATCAATTATCATGTTACCTACTGGCTCTTCCACATCAATACCAATACCTACGGCTGCAGCCATTGGCTCATGAATTAAATAAACTTCTTTTGCTCCAGCAATCTCCGCAGAGTCACGTACCGCACGTTTCTCTACTTCAGTAATTCCCGAAGGAATACATACAACCATACGCAAAGAAGGGAAAAACCAAGATTTACCTTTGTTGACTAACTTGACCATACCTCTTATCAGATGCTCGGCAGCAGTAAAGTCGGCAATTACACCATCACGAAGCGGACGGGCTGTTCTTATATTATCATGAGTTTTACCTTCCATCTGCATCGCTTGCTTACCAATAGCAATTACTTTATTGGTAGTTCTGTCAAAAGCTACAATAGAAGGTTCATCCACCACTACTTTATCATTATGTATTATTAAGGTATTTGCTGTACCTAAGTCAATCGCAACCTCTTGCGTGAACCAATTGAATAAACCCATTTATTATTAAGTCGTAATTCTGTTTAAAATGTAGATGCAAAGCTATTAAAAAAAAAGCTATTATAGGTAGTTATGCATCGAAAAAATAAGATATTGTTTAGTAGCTTATTCCCACAATATCTTGTCAATATTAACGTTGACTTAAACAAATTATTGCACTAAGGTCCCTATGTAATAGTTAAAGGTGTCAATTTCTAAATTTTGTTTTGAAGCATTTTTTAAATCTAGTGGTTGAAATGATTTTGTTACGTTGAATAATTGTTTTTCCATGCCTTTTATTCCAATATGTACGGGCATATGAAAATCTTTCACTTCGCTGACCCATCTAGCATAGGGTTGATTATTGACGAATTTTATTTCCAAAATTGGAAGACTGCTATAGCGAACATACTGTTCAAAGACTTTCGAAAAGTCATAATTCGACTCTTCACTTATGAAGGAAACAATGTCATTATACTCTACCTGACTATGAAAGTATTTCTTATTTAAGCCCCGTAAAATAGCTCTCCATTTATTGTCATCATCTACAATAGTGCGGATCATATTATGGAGTACCCCTCCTTTGTTGTACATATCCCCAGAGCCTTCTTTGTTGACATGAAAAGGGCCCTGCAAAGGTCTATCATTTAGTATGCTACCTCTATTTCCATTAACATATGCTTGGCTAGCCTCCTTGCCATAAAAATAGTCAATGAACAAAGCTTCTGAGTAATTTGTAAAAGATTCATGTATCCACATGTCGGCTATATCTTTGGCCGTTATGTTATTTCCAAACCATTCGTGCCCCGATTCATGAATTATTATAAAGTCCCATTTTTTTCCCCACCCTGTATTGGAGCCATCTCTTCCTAAATAGCCATTTTTAAACTTATTACCGTAGGCGATGGCCGATTGATGCTCCATGCCCAGATGTGCAGTTTCAACAATTTTATAGCTGTCTTCATAAAATGGATAAGATCCAAACCAATGCTCAAAAGCTTCTAGCGTTTCTCGAACATTCTTTTCGATATGTTTTCTATTTTCTTTTGTGTTATTCTCTCGTAGGATGTAGTATGACACATCAAGGTTCCCATTCTCTCCAGCATATATTTCATCCCAATGGATATAATCGCCGATATTAAGTGCTACATTGTAATTGTTGATTGGATTATTCACTTTCCAATAAAATTTTTTGTATCCATTCTTTAAGTCTTCTACTTTTAGTAATCTTCCATTGGAAACATTTATTAGATCTTTAGGTACTGACACGGAGATCAACATGCTGTCAACTTCATCCGATTGATGATCTTTATTGGGCCACCATACACTTGCGCCGAGCCCTTGACAGGCTGTCGCGACAAACGGCTTGCCATTAGTATCCTTTTTCCAATCAAATCCTCCATCCCAAGGAGCTCGTGTAGCTTGAATAGGATGCCCAGAATAATAAACTGTGAATGAGTCGATAGCTCCTTTGGGTATAGTCGAGGGGAAGTCAGCAAATACAGCATTATATTCTCTTGAAAAATTCAAAGGCTTACCCTTATATTCTACTTTATCCACTGAAAGATTATCAAATAAATCAAATTGAAGCGTATTGAAATCTTCGGTAGCTTCAAACTTGAATAAATTGGATCCTGATATGAATTTTCTAGGAATATCTACGGTAACATCTAAATGGTAATATTTAATATCATAACAGGTTCTTAAGGGTGTTAATTGTCCACGTAAGGAGTCTGCTTTGGTATACAATGATTTTGCTTGCATTAGCTGTGCATTGCAGATATTATTCAATAATGTAAGGCTCAGACTTAAAACAAATAATGTAAAAGATATTTTTCGTAGCGTCATGTTTTTATTTCACAGTTTTTTTTAATGTATATAAACTAAAATACCCACAACATTTATTATCTATCTTGTGGGTATTATTTTATGGTTTACATCATAGAGGCAATCTCCATTAATTTAGCGGTAAGCCAACCCGCATATGTTCCAATTGCATAGCTAAATACGGACAAAATCACACCTACTGATATTAAAGAAGGATGGAATGCAGCAGCAGTAACCGAAGCCGATGCAACTCCTCCCACATTAGACATACTTCCTACAGCATAATAGAAGAAAGGTATTTTGAATATTTTGCCCACTATTAATAATAGTAATGCATGGAATGCTATCCATAGAATTCCAACAAGGAATAATCCAGGATTACTCAATATCGCTAAGATATCCATTTGCATGCCAATAGTAACAATCAGCATATATAGTAAGGTCGAGCCAAATTTTGAGGCACCGGCATGTTCTAATTGTCTAGCAGGAGTGAATGATAATATTACCCCAAATATGGTGGCAAACAATATGATCCAAAAAAATGTATTTGTTAGTGAAAAGGTTTCCAAATGCGGATAGTTTGCAGTAATAAAGGCTGCTATAGGTTCAGCTAAGAAGGTCGCCAAACCTGTTCCCGCGAATGCTAAAGAAAGCATGATTATGATGTCTTTTGTACTTGGAATCCTTGCATTTTCTTTTTCTTTGGATTCCATCCTAACCATTAATTCATCTACATCTCTAGCATCTGCTTTGAAGAATTTGTCAAATACTCTCGCTTTGCTCGCTCCATATAATAGAAAAGCCATCCAAAGATATGCTACAAATGCATCAACAGCAATGACAGAAGAAAAAAGCTTTGGAGAAGGTTGTAAGATTTCTTTTAATGCTACTTGATTGGCACTCCCTCCAATCCATGATCCCGCTAGTGTTCCTAAACCTCTCCAAACAGCATCGGGTCCTGATCCACCAACGATATTGGGATCAATGTGTGCAACGATATAGACCGCTATTGGCCCACCTAGAATTACTCCTACTGTTCCGGTTATAAACATAAGTCCAGCTCGTTTGCGTAATGCCCACATTTCTTTCAAGTCTAAGTTTAGGATGAAAAGAATAAGACATGCCGGCAAGAAGTATCTGCTTCCAACACTAGTAAGTGGAGAGTTCTCGCCATCGAAGACATTAAAAGAATTTAGCAATCCAGGTACGAAGTAGCATAATAATAACGGAGGCATAATATTATAAAAACCTTTAATAAATCTGTTTTCCAAATTAGAGGTATAAAAAACTACTCCAAGGATTGTCATTAAAATACCGACGATAACAGTTGTGTTTGTAATCAATGGTGCGGTTTCTACTGGTAAGTTTTGCATATTTTGTTTGAAATTTTTGTGAAAATATGTAATAATCTTGATAAACATAATATTGTATTTCTTAT
>CANRHE010000023.1 GCA_947630335.1 uncultured Sphingobacterium sp. | reverse complement strand
GTCTTTGACGTGAGTCATATGGGTGAGTTTATATTGAAAGGAGAGAAGGCATTAGACTTAATTCAAAAAGTATCTTCAAATGATGCTTCAAAATTATATGACGGAAAAGTTCAGTATGCATATTTCCCTAATGAAAACGGCGGAATAGTAGATGATTTCTTAACATACAAAATTGATGATCTTACTTATCTTCTTGTCGTAAATGCTTCTAATATAGAGAAAGATTGGAATTGGATCACAAAACATAATACAGATGGTGTAGAGATGATTGATATCTCTGACAAAACATCTTTATTTGCTGTGCAAGGCCCTAAGGCAGCCGTGGCTTTACAGCCTTTAACAGATATAGAATTAGCTTCTATGGAATATTATTCCTTCGCGAAAGGAGTTTTTGCTGGCGTAGAAAATGTAATTATTTCTGCAACAGGATATACAGGAGCAGGAGGCTTTGAAATCTATGTAGATAATAAAGACGCTCAAAAAGTATGGGATGCTGTATTCAAAGCTGGTGCAGCTTACGGAATAAAACCAATTGGTCTTGGAGCACGCGATACCCTTCGTCTAGAAATGGGTTTTTGTTTATACGGCAATGATATTGATGATAAAACTTCTCCATTAGCAGCTGGCTTGGGGTGGGTAACAAAATTCACTAAAGATTTTGTTAATTCTGAGAATCTGAAAGCAGAAAAAGAAAAAGGTCTTACTCAAAAATTAGTTGGTTTTGAAATGATTGATAGGGGTATACCACGTCATGATTATGAAATTGTAGATGCTAATGATAAAGTTATTGGCCGTGTAACTTCTGGAACACAATCTCCAAGCCTTAAAAAGTCTATCGGTCTAGGTTATGTAGATATTGACTCCTCCAAAGTAGGAACAGAAATCTTTATCAAGATTCGTGATAAAAAAATAAAGGCTGAAATTAAGAAAACACCATTTGTCAAGTAAGAAATAATAAAAATATAAAGGGGGTATGCTTGCATACCCCCTTTATATTTTTATTATTTCTTACCCTTTTTAGGTTGAACTTTACTTTCTTTTATTTTCTGCGCCTGCTTGAGTTCCATATCTTTCTTCACATATTTCAAAACAACAATTTTCAGGTATACTAAAACTACTCCAATAGCTATCGATATACCTAAAATCAGCATATTTCCGCTTTGATATGCAGCGACTCCACTTAATATCAAAAAGATAATCCCTAAGTTTAAAAGTAGATTTAAGATAAATTGTTTTTTCATTATTTAATTATTATTTGCAATTACTCGTTGTCTTATCAAAAAGAAATATATTATGCCTCCAATAATATTAGTCATGATGATGAATAAAGTGAGTAACATCCTTTCGCCATTCCCAATAGAGGTAGAAAATATAATTTCACGTAAAACTAGAAAAACCCAAATCAGAGAAATAAGCAATGATATGCTGAACAAAATAGGAGCAAAGCTCACTTTAATCAGCATCAAAAAAATGGCTATTAAATAAAAAGCCAGACTAAAAAGGAATGCTTGTTTAGTCTGGTGATAAAGATTTTTCATCTTTCAAAATTACAAATTAATTTTTGGAGAATGTTAAATATTAAGGAAATATACCTCGCTCTTCATAACAAATTCCAATCTTATTAATAGCACAAATAAATGCAGCTGTTCTTAAATCTTCCACACCCGGTGTACTGACAAAGACATTTCGGATTTCTTGGTATGCATTCATCATCGTATCTTCTAATCCCGAATGTACAAGGTCAATTTCTTCTGGGCCCTTAGAAAGACGTAATCGCTCCTTATCAGAAATATCACGCTGTGATAGCAAACCCACTGTATCCAATAAGCTATCGTATCGTTTTTCCATAAAACGCTTTTCTAAACGACCATATCGAACATGGCTAAGATTCTTCAACCATTCAAAATAAGATACGGTTACACCTCCTGCATTTAGATACATATCAGGAATAACCAAAACGCCCTTTTTAGCCAAGATCTCATCAGCATCTGGAGTAAGAGGCCCATTGGCCGCTTCGCCAATAATCTTAGCTTGGATACGTGCTGCATTTCCAGCATGTATTACAGATTCCAATGCTGCAGGAATTAAAATATCGCAGGGCAATTCTAATGCTAATGTGCCATCTTCAAAACTAGTAGCCTCTGGGAAACCAAGTAATGAGCCATGTTGTTTTCTATAAAGTTGAGCCTTATCTATATCGATTCCTGATTCTTTATAAATTGCACCGTTATATTCAATTAATCCAACAATAATAGCCCCAGCATCTTGACAATATTTAGCTGCATGATAACCTACATTCCCTAATCCTTGGACTATAATTTTTTTTCCTAAAATACCTTTGGTCAATCCAAGCTTAACCATATCTTCTTCTACAGAACAAGCTTCGCGAATACCAAAAAACACACCCAATCCAGTCGCTTCTACACGTCCACGAACGCCGCCTTGTGACACAGGCTTACCCGTTACACATCCAGCAGCATTGACATCATTTGGATTCATTGATGTATATGTATCAACAATCCAACTCATCTCACGACCACTGGTTCCATAATCTGGTGCGGGAACGTCTACTCCAGGACCTATAAAATTCTTTTTACATAATTCAAAAGTATACCTTCTTGTAATACGTTCTAAATCAGCAACAGAATATTTTGAAGGATCAATTTTAATACCACCTTTAGCCCCACCAAAAGGAACATCAACAATAGCACATTTATAACTCATCAAAGCAGATAATGCCATCACTTCATCTTGATTAACATCTAAGCTAAAACGAATACCTCCCTTACAAGGTAATTTATGATGTGAGTGTTGAATTCTATATGCTTCAATTACTTCGACATCATCTCCAATCTGAACAGGGAACTTAACTTGAAGAGTGGAATTACAAGATTTAATTTGTTCTAAGACCCCTTTAGAAAACCGAGTAAATTTAGCGGCTTTGTCAAAGCTTCTTTCAATTCCCTCAAAAAAACTATAGCTTGATTTTTCTGACATTATTTACAATTATATTAAGTTAGGACTACTGTGTAAAAACACAAATGATCAAACTTAACAAAATCCAGCTTATTATTGTAATAATAATATTAAATATTTGATTCTATTACAAAAAACACAATCAAATGCAATTAATATTGAATTAAAAGAATAAAAAAAGGGTAGCTTATAAGTGCTCACCCCTTTTTTTATTTATTCTAACGATTAATATACATCGATAAGAGGATCAATCTCGGCTTTCCATGCCAAAATACCTCCTTGAAGATTCGCTAAATTAGTATAACCTTGTTGTTCTAACAACATGACAGCTTGTGCACTTCTCTTTCCAGAACGGCACTGAATTATTACTGGTATATCTTTGGAAACCTTATCCGCTTCAATCAAAATCCCAGCAAGTGGTATATTTAAACCGTTAAGATTAGACACCTCATATTCAAAGGGCTCTCTAACATCAATCAATTGAAAATCCGCATTTTGGTCGATCATCGATTTTAGTTCCTGTACTGTAACCTCTTTCATAGTTCAATTTTTTTGTTAATTCAAATATATAAGATTTAATCTACAAATAATAAGGTTCATTCTAATCATAAGGGTATTTTATTTTCGTAACTTTCAAACAAAAACCTTTATGAAAAAATCTATAATTATCAGTATCATTATTTTATTAAGCATGGAATCAGTTTTCGCGCAACAAAAAGAAAGTATTGTAAGCATACCCTTCATAGAACGTGTATTAAATGGCTTAGCTTCTGATGAAATGAGAGGAAGACATGCCTTTACTGCAGATGCAGAGAAAGCAGCGGATTATATTGCTCATGAATTTCAGGATATAGGTTTAAAGCCGTTCACAGATAATAGCTACAAACAAAACTTTATAATGAATAAAGTTAGTAGAATACATGAATCTATATTATTGAATAAAAAGGCTCTATCAAAAGAAGATTTTCTAATCATTGGGAATAAAAAAGATTTAAGCTGGAATCAAACATCAGCCATCAAAATAAGTAGAATTGGAAAATCAGATGATTTTGCCAAAAAATTTAGATCATTTGTAAATTCAAATGAAGATATTATAGTAGAAATAGATCCTGTATTTGCTTCCTATATTACAAGATTCAATAAAATATATGGTAAGGATAATGTTATACCTAATAGAGTAGAGGAAGGACCAAGTAAAGTATTCATCGTATGCGAATCTTTACCAAAAAATTATCAAATCCATTATCAAAGTAGCATTACGCCATTTACATTGAGTAATGTAATCGGCTACATACCAGGCAAAACAAAACCTCATGAATACGTTATATTTTCGGGGCACTATGATCACATAGGTATACTAGAAGCGGTAGATCAAGATTCTATTGCGAATGGTGCTGACGATGATGCCTCGGGTATTACAGCAGTAATTAGCTTGGCCAAATACTATAAAAACCAGAATAATAATGCACGAACATTAATATTTGCTGCCTTTACTGCAGAAGAGGTAGGGATGTATGGTTCCAAATATTTTTCGAATAACATAAATGCAGATTGTGTAATTGCAATGATCAACATTGAAATGATTGGTAAAGATTCTAAATTTGGACCTAACACTTTATATATTACGGGCTATGATCGTTCAGATTTGGGAGCATTAATGCAAAAGAATCTAAAAGGTAGTACTTTTACATTCCATGCGGATCCTTATAAGGTTCAGAATTTATTCTATCGAAGTGATAATGCAGTACTAGCGGCACTTGGAGTACCTGCACATACATTTTCTACATCACAGATCGATAAAGACAATTATTATCATACTGTAAAAGATGAAATCAGTACGCTAAATATTGAAAACATTAAATCTAGTATTGAAGCTATTGCCATAGGGGCGAAAGGAATAGTAGACGGTTCACAAACCCCATCTCGTGTAGAGAAACTTCAAGACTAAACTGTTTTCTGCATAATATAGTCATCCAAGATATAGCCGTAATATGGAATATCTATTTCTTGGGTGACTTTAAAGCCTTGTTTTAGATAAAAATAATACGCATTATTAGCACGGTTAACATTCAATTCCAAAAACTTCTTTCCGAATTCTTTAGCAATAGAACTCGCAAAAGAAATAAAAAATTTACCTGCTCCCATTCCTTGTGCATTAGGCAGTAAATACAATTTCTCTATTCGTAAAATATCATTCGTAGCATCTTTTAAAGCCATAAAGCCCAAATCAGTACCATCTAGAGATTTTAAAACATAAAAATCTTGATCCATTAATAGAGCTTTTTGTAAAGCTGCGACTGTGTAGCTTTGCTCTAACATAAAGTCAATTTGATCTTTTGTAAGAATATTACGATAAGTCGGATAATAGATCTGATGTACCAAATCATGTATTAAATGGACTTGAGAAACATCTATTTTAACCACGTGAAACATCATATATCTTCTCCTATAATAACAAAATCAGTTGTATTTAATTCAACTTTTATAAATCCATCTGAACAGACTTCATAAGTATTATCATCGATAAGTTTCAAACCTTGGGAAGACAATATATATTGTTCATCAATATAAATTCGTGTACCTTGAGGCTTCCACTTTTCAAAATATGATTCTATTAAAACAAAACGTTTTCCGTAATAAAATAAAACTATATTAATATTCTTTGCTACTGCTGGTATAAACTTCGGTAGCTCATCGCATAGAATATTGACAGCATTATACTTTTGATTAATTAAATATATCAGTGAATTTTCAATAAAATTACCTTCTTGAGGAATTTGTTTAATATGGTCTTGTATATTACTATAATCAGAATTACTAAAAATAACATCCACTTTTATACCTTGAGAAAGTAAAAAATCGAAACTTTCTTCGTTAGTAATTATTGTTGGAGACCATTCTAATAACTGTCCAAAGTATTCTAGATCTAAAGCGTCATGAGCTTGAACAATTAATGCTGGTTCTTGACTCTCACGAACAACATGATGAGAAGACATAATTATACCTCCAATTCTTTAACTGCCATATAAGCCATAAGGCCAATACTTATTTCGAGTGCATTTTCATCGATATCAAAAGTAGGGGTATGCACTGCGGATTGAATTCCCAGATTTTTGTTACCTGTTCCTAATCTATAAAAACATGCATTAGTAGCTTGTGAATAATAGGCGAAATCTTCAGCGGCTGGCCAAAGGTCGAGATCTACAACATTCTCTGTACCTAAATATGATTCGGCGTAGGCACGAGATCGATTTGTTAAATTCGGCTCATTTACCAAGAAAGGGTAGCCTTTACGTATTTCAAAATTACAAGTAGCACCCATTGATTCTGCAATTCCATTAGCCATTTTCAACATCTTTTGATGAGCCTCTGTTCTCCATAATTCATCAAAAGTTCGAAAAGTACCTTCTAAGTAGACCTCGTCTGGTATAATATTCGTAGATCCATTCCCTATTATTTTGCCCCATGACAAAACTGTCGGGATGCGAGGGTCGGCTACACGACTAACAATTTGTTGTAAAGCACTAATTATTTCCGCAGCAATTGCTATTGGATCTACATTTTGATGAGGTTGCGCTCCATGACCACCTTTACCGTGAATAGTTAAATACAATTCATCACAAGAAGCCATATATTTTCCAGATCGAAAACCAACTTTTCCAACTTCAATAAAAGGCATTACATGCTGACCAATAACGGCCGTAGGTTTAGGATTTTCCAAAACACCTTCCTTAATCATTAAAGATGCACCTCCTGGTAGTCTCTCTTCACCCGGTTGAAAAATAAGTTTAATAGTACCTCCGAAAGTATGTCTTAAGTTTTGAAGAATGCTTGCCACGCCCAATAATGAGGCGGTATGCACATCATGACCACAGGCATGCATTATACCAGGTTTAGTAGAACCATACATCCTTCCTTCCACTTCTGTAATGGGTAGAGCATCCATATCAGCGCGTAAGGCTATTACTTTGTCCGAGGAGAGATTACCTTTGATAATACCTACAACTCCGGTATTAGCCATGGTAAGGTATGGAATATTCAAATTATCCAGCTTTTGCTTAACAAATGAGGAAGTCTCATACTCTTCAAAAGATAATTCTGGATTTTGATGTAAATGACGTCGAGTTTCTACAGTTTCAGAAAAAAACTCTTTCGCCAACTGCTGAATAGTACTCTTCAAATTGGCCATAATATTTATTTATTCCCATACCCATATGTCTTCTTGAAAAACAAAGACATTCTTGTATTGGTTGCGTAAGATACGCATATAGTTATTAGCTTCAGAACGACTTGTAAAATCCCCTACTTTAACTCTATAGTTAGGTTCATGATAAGTCATATAAGCCTCCATATCGGGATGAAGACCTTTGAATTGGCTTTGGATGGATTGAGCTTCATTGCGGTTTGCTCCTGAGTATATTTGTACTCTAAAACCCTTTCTTTTGACACGTGTTGCACGACTTTTGTCTACAACTTTGGGTGCTAAACTTATCGTAGCACGTGTTGTTGAAGGATTGAGTAAATTCTCTGCTCTAAAATTTTGTAAAATAGTAATCAACGTATCTTTAGATACATCAACGGTACCAGCTTCCTGACCTTTGGCCAAAAAGTTTGCAAAAAATAAAGAAAAAAATAAAATCAATCCTTTGTTCAACATCACTATAATATTTAATTATCTATCTCGATTACTTACCGTGACAATTTTTGTATTTCAATCCTGACCCACAAGGACACTCTTCATTACGACCAATTTCTTGATCTTTTCGAATAGGTTGTGTAACAGACACATCTTCTTCAGATACACCTGTCGGTGAGTCTAAATCAGCTTTCGTAGCCTTAACATTAGCAGGTTGTGCTTCGACTGGTTTTGCTTCTTGCAAATTTTCTGCTTGCTGAGACCCTGGTATTTCTCCTTTAAATAAGAAACTAACAATTTCTTTGTTCATATCTGCCAACATGTTCTTGAACAAGTTAAAAGCCTCCATTTTATAGATAATGATAGGGTCCTTTTGTTCATAGACTGCATTTTGAACGGATTGTTTCAAATCATCCATATCACGTAGGTGTTCTTTCCAAGCCTCATCTATCAATGCCAAAACAACTCCTTTTTCAAATGATTTGAAGACCTCAGCTCCATTAGTCTCAATAGCTTTCTTCAAGTTAGTTGCTACTTGAATACCACGAATACCATCAGAGAACGGAACAATAATATTTTCGATCATCTCACCACGTTCAGCCATTACATTCTTCAATACAGGCAAAGTTTGGGCTGCTACATTTTTAGACTTATTAGTATAATGATCAATAATCTGTCCAAATAGTTTTTCTGTTAATGTAATTGTATTACTAGATGTATATTCTTCTTGTGTTATATTAGGATCAACTGCAAACAAACGAATAACTTCAATTTGTAATTCCTCATATGAGCCACCTTCTTTAGCTGTAGTCACAACATCCTCAACTACATCATATATAGTATTATTTAAGTCAACATCAAGACGTTCGCCAAATAATGCGTTTTTACGTTTTGTATAAATAACAGTTCTTTGGGAATTCATTACGTCATCGTATTCTAACAAACGTTTACGAATACCAAAGTTGTTTTCTTCGACCTTACGTTGCGCACGCTCAATAGACTTCGTCAGCATACTGTGTTGCATAACTTCACCTTCTTCTACTCCCATCTTCACCATAATGTTGGAAATTCGCTCTGATGCAAATAAACGCATTAATGGATCCTCTAATGATACGAAAAATTGCGAAGATCCTGGGTCTCCTTGACGACCTGCACGACCTCTCAACTGACGGTCTACACGACGAGACTCGTGACGTTCTGTACCAATAATAGCCAAACCACCTGAATTAATTACTTGTTCAGAAAGTTTGATATCCGTACCACGTCCTGCCATATTTGTTGCTATGGTAACTTGTCCAGGTTGACCAGCTTCAGCAACAATCTCAGCCTCACGTTGATGTAACTTAGCATTCAACACATTGTGTTTGATCCCTCTAAGTTTCAACATACGACTCAACAATTCAGAAATTTCAACTGATGTAGTACCTACCAATACTGGTCTTCCTTGTTCAGTTAGTGTTTGAATTTCTTGTGCAACAGCATTATATTTTTCACGTGCTGTACGATAAATCAAATCTTCTTTATCATCACGTTGAATTCCTCTATTAGTTGGAATCTCTACAACATCTAATTTATAAATTTCCCAAAGTTCACCAGCTTCAGTAGAGGCAGTACCTGTCATACCTGACAACTTGTGATACATCCGGAAATAGTTTTGCAAGGTTATAGTGGCATAAGTTTGGGTGGCATCCTCTACTTTTACATTCTCTTTTGCCTCAATTGCTTGGTGTAAACCATCCGAATAACGACGGCCATCCATAATACGACCTGTCTGTTCGTCTACAATCATGACTTTACCGTCATCTACGATATATTGATCGTCTTTTTCGAATAAAGTATAAGCTTTTAACAACTGATTTATAGAGTGTATACGTTCTGCTTTAACAGAGTAATCACGTAATAATTCTTCTTTTTGACTTGCTTTTTCCTCTAAAGAAGCGGAAGACTTTTCGATTTCAGCAATTTCTGTACCTACGTCAGGAAGAATAAAGAAACTTGGATCTTCACCCGAAGCCGTAATCAATTCAATACCTTTCTCTGTGAGCTCTACTTGATTATTTTTTTCATCTATAACGAAGAACAATTCTTTATCTGCCTTAGGCATATGACGATTTTGCTCTTGCATGTAATAGTTTTCTACCTTTTGCAAAATCTGACGATGATTCGCCTCACTTAAGAATTTGATTAAAGCTTTATTCTTAGGAAGTCCTCGATATGAGCGGAATAAAGCAAGACCACCCTTCTCAGGATCAGTATCACCTGCTGCTATCGCTTTTTTCGCCTCGTTGAATACTGTATTGATATATGCCTTTTGAGCATTTACTAAACGTTCTATACGTGGTTTTAATTGATAGAACTCATGTTGATCCCCCATAGGGATTGGTCCTGATATAATTAATGGTGTACGAGCATCATCAATTAATACCGAATCGACCTCATCAATCATGGCATAATGCAATTTACCCTGAACCATAGCATCAGGAGTTTGTGTCATATTGTCTCGTAAATAATCAAAACCAAACTCATTGTTAGTGCCATAAACGATATCGCTCTTGTAAGCGTTACGTCTTTGAGGAGAATTTGGCTGATGCTTATCGATACAGTCAACGGACAAACCGTGAAACTCAAATAAAGGAGCATTCCATTCCGAGTCACGTTTTGCTAAATAATCATTGACCGTAATGATATGGACCCCTTTACCAGATAAAGCATTTAAATATGTTGGTAAGGTACCCACTAAAGTTTTACCCTCTCCTGTAGACATTTGGGCAATCTTCCCCTCATGTAAAACAACACCACCGATCAACTGTACATCATAGTGAACCATATTCCAAGTCACCTCATTACCAGCAGCTAACCATCTATTACTCCATAATGCTTTGTCTCCTTCTATTTGAACATTCTGCTTACGTGTTGCTAATTCTCTATCATATTCAGAAGCAGTAACTTCAATTATTGGACTTTCAGTAAAACGACGAGCAGTTTCCTTAACTACAGCAAAAGCTTCAGGTAATATTTGTTTTAATACTTCCTCAAGCTTTTTATCTCTATCCTTATTTAACTTGTCTACTTTCTCATAAATTGCTGTTTTCTCTGACATATCTGTAGCAGGTTCTTCAGCTTTTTGATTAAGTTCTGCAATTTCAGCATCTAATTCTTTTAAATATTCTGCTATACGCTGCTTAAAATCAAATGTTTTGGCACGCAACTCATCATTAGACAAATTGGTTAGCTTGCTATATTCCTCTTTGATTTGATTAACAATAGGCATAATAGCTTTGATATCGCGTTCTGACTTGCTACCAAATAGTTTGCTTAAAAATTTTAACATAATTATATTTTATCTCTTTTCATATGCACAAAATTAAATCCAAACTATTTTGCAGGACATTTTGGCACTAACCGGGCAAATTTACTTATTCGAACTGATAACTTACAGTATTATAAGGTTTTTTTTACCCATTTTCCATTAAAAAAATCTTCTTTTCAGTTTTTGGAATTAAATTCAATTCCATAGCTTTTTGAAACATCGTTAAGATAGCTGTACGACCAACTGTACCTAATCTTAAAGAATATTGATTTACATATAATTCTATATGCCTATACATTACACTTTCTTCCATTTCTTGTGCGTGTGAACGAATATAATCTATTCCAGATTTAGGATTTGCAAAAGCATATTCAACAGATTTTTGGATTAATTGATTAACTCGTTCTTTAATTTCTTGAGGTAAACTACGCTTAATCACTATACCTCCGAGAGGAATAGGACTATTTGTCGTTTTCTCCCAATATTCGCCCAAATCCTGTACCTTATAAAGTCCTTTATCTTGGTAAGTAAACCGATTCTCATGAATAATCAAACCTAAATCAATAGTATCATCTAATAAAGCTTGTTCAATGTCCGAAAAAACAAGTTCAACTTTATTCTGTAAATCAGGATAAGCTAAACTCAATAAGAAATTAGCGGTTGTATACTTACCAGGTATACCTATTCGCAGACGCTTCATGTCCTCTGGCAACTGTTGTCCTGCTAATACACTTAAACTTTCGACTAAAGATTGCTTATTCGAAATCAACAATGGCCCAACACCAAAACCTAAAGCAGAACCGGCATCTAATAATTCATAATCTTCTATTGCATAAGCAAAAGCATGATAGCTTAATTTGGTAATATCTAAATCCTTTCGAAATGCTTTTTGATTCAATGTCTCCACGTCATGATATTCAACAGAGAAATCTAGTCCTTCTGTATCAATCTTATGATGAATTAGAGCATCAAAAATAAAAGTATCATTGGGACAAGGAGAAAAACCCAATGTCAATTTCATATCCTGTTTATTTATCATTATCAAACTTTTAATCCAGTGGTATAGACTAATACCAACATTGCTATAAATGTAATTAGTAACATACCCTTAGCAAGGTTATCTTTTCCTCCTCGATATGCAAAGCGCATGATAAGTAAATTGATAACCGCAGCAATTACATATATTGCAATAGGTTTTTCAAAAAAAAAGTAAGTCTGGAGTTTAGTATAATTTGTCAATAAAAAGGCGACTAAAGGAGCAATTGACCCAATCAAAACACCAGACCAAAAATTATTTTTCATAATTAATCCGTCAAATCAAAACTCCAACTATTCATTTCTTGTATAGCATGGTGAGCTGTCATATCAAACTGTGTAGGTACTATAGATACATAACCGTGATTAATGGCAAATACATCAGTATCCTCTCCTCGATCAACCCATTCATAACGACCAGTCATCCAAAAATATTCACGCTTATATGGATCTGTTCGTTGTTCAAACTCTTCTACCCAATGTCCATTTGCTTGGCGGCAAATCTTAATACCTTTAATTTCCTTTTCAATATGCGGAAAATTAACATTTAATAAGGTACCTTTTGGGAGTCCATTTTGTAATACTTGACTGGCTATGCTAAATAAGTAGGATCTAATATGACTAAAATCAGCACTATGGGAAAAATCATCTAATGAAAAACCGATAGACGGTATACCTTCTATAGCTCCTTCAACAGCTGCAGACATGGTACCGGAATACAGCACATTGATGGAATAATTTAATCCATGATTCACACCAGAAACACATAAATCTGGTTTAATATCACTAAAAATTCTATCTACAGCTAATTTAACACAGTCAACTGGCGTCCCTGAACACTTATACATCTCTACGCCTTTATAAATATCGACCTTATCTAATCGCAAAGGCTTACTAATACTAATAGCGTGTCCCATACCAGACTGAGGGGCATCCGGTGCTACTACGACAACATTTCCTAATTTTTGCATTTCCTCCAACAGGACTTTAATTCCTGGAGCAGTAATTCCGTCGTCATTAACTACCAAAATAGTAGGTTTCTTTTTTGTCATAATGCTAAGTTAGGAAAATATCAGCAATACAATTAAGCACTTTACAAAATTTAAAAAAGTGATAAACAAAGGTTAGTATTCTCTTAAATTAATATGTATCTATTTATATTAATAAAATTTTTAATTATAGATTAATACCAACAAATAATATGAAAAGCTAAAATGTTTTATGATTTTTTATAGTAATACTATTTAAAATAAAATTTCTTTTAAAGATAAAAAATCAATAGCTTTAATCAATCAATTATAAAACCAAAAAGAATTACTTTTTGGAATTACATCAATTTATATAAACTTAAAACCTATGTCAAAAGACAAAAATATCCAATTAGGATTGAAGCGGTTTTTGTGGGTAGGTAGTGCAGTATTAGCCTGCTGTTATTACAACAACACATTGGCTAACAGTATTAATACTGCAAACTTAACTAGCAAAAACTATCTGCAACAAAATCTTACAGTTAAAGGCGAGGTAAGAAATGGCGTCACCAATGAACCTTTAGCTGGCGTCACAGTCTCCATTACAGGAACTTCATTAGTTACAAGTACAGATTCTAATGGCAAGTACGAGCTTAAAAATGTCCCCAGTAATGGTCAAATACTTTTTACACTAATAGGTATGAAGTCTATTAATGAAGCAGTAGCAGGTCGAAGTACAATTAATGTTAATCTAAATTCTAATAATGAAGATATTGATGAGGTAATCGTTGTGGGTTATGGTACTCAAAAAAAATCAGTAGTATCAGGAGCCGTTGCGGATGTAAAAGGTGATGAGTTATCTAAATCTTCTTCAGTAAATCTATCGAATGGTCTTGCTGGACGCCTACCTGGAGTTACTGCTGTTCAAAGTAGTGGAGAGCCTGGCTATGATGGATCTAATGTGAGAATCCGGGGTATTAACTCACTTGCTGGAGGTAACTCTAGTCCACTTATAGTCATTGATGGTGTGCCTAGTAGAGCAGGCGGAATGGACAGACTTAATCCTAATGATATTGAAAGTGTATCAGTCCTAAAGGATGCTTCTGCAGCTATTTATGGTTCAAGAGCAGGAAACGGAGTAATACTAATTACTACAAAGAAAGGGAAATCTGGGCAACCACAATTAACCTATGACGGTTTTTGGGGCATACAACGTCCAACACGCATTCCTAAAATGTCAAGCTCTCCAGAATATGCTGAAATATTAAATGAACTAAGGATCTTCGGTACTGACTTGGGTCCACAATATTGGTCTGCTGCATGGGAGTCACTAAAGACTACAGGTTCTTATATCAGGCCTGATAATAACAAACAAATTGACGCTGCATTTACTGCGGAAGAAATACTAAAATTTAAAAATGGATCTGACCCTTACTTATATCCAAATACAGATTGGTTTGGGGAAACATTTAGAAAATGGGCACCGCAGCAAAGGAGTAATTTACAAGTTAATGGTGGAGGTGAAAATACTGTTTACTTAGCATCATTGGGTTTTACAAACCAAGATGCATATTATAAAAAATCGGCGGCTAGATATAATCAGTATGATTTACGTCTTAATATCGAAAGCAAAATTAATGAATATCTTACAACCTCAATAAGTGTAGTTGGAAGAGAAGAGGATAGAAACTTCCCAACAGTTAGTGCAGGAAATATTTTTAGATTTTTAATGCGTGGTCGTCCCAATGAACCTGCATTTTGGCCACATGGTGAACCTGGTCCAGCTATTGAATTCGGTTATAATCCTGTAGTTTCTACAACAGATCTAACGGGTTCAAATAAAACAGTTGACGATTACCTTCAGACAACAGGTAAAGTTGATTTTAAAGTACCAGGGGTAGAAGGTCTTAAAGTCACGGGAATAGCTGCATTCGATAAATACTGGAAAAGAGGAAAAAATTGGCAAACCCCATGGACTTTATACTCTTGGGACAAAGTATCGTTTCTTGATGATGGTACTCCTAAATTAACAGGGTCAGTTAGCTCTCCTTTTACAGATGCTAGATTATCCGAGTCAACTGCTAATAGATTAGGAATTAATTTAACAGGTATGATTACTTATGATAAAGTTATTAATGATCATTCGTTCTCAATATTAGCTGCAGTAACAAAAGAAACTGATAAAGGAACTGGTTTCAATGCATTTAGACGTTATTTTCTATCTACACAAATTCCAGAATTATCATTCGGTGAAAACAAAGAACAAACAATCGGAGTAAATGATATATTTTCGAGAGCTAGATTAAGCTACTTTGGTAAAGCTAATTACAATTACAAAGAAAAGTATCTAGCAGAATTCTTATGGCGAGTAGATGGCTCATATATTTTTCCTAAAAACAAAAGATTCGGTTTCTTTCCTGGTGTCTCAGCAGGATGGGTAATTTCTAAAGAAAATTTCTTTAGAGAAAATATCTCCTTTGTAAACAACCTAAAATTAAGAGCTTCTTGGGGGCAAATGGGAGCAGAACCTTATTATAATAATCAATTGCAAGAATACAAATTCTTAACTCTCATGAACACCAGTCAAGGAGTATTGAATGAGCAACTGATAAAAACAATATATGAGGCTAACATACCTAATGAAGATTTTACATGGGAGGTAGCTAATAATAGTAACTTTGGAATTGATGCAGGATTCTTAAACAATAAACTTGCGCTAACATTTGACTATTTCTATAACTTACGTTCCAATATTCTTACCCAAAAAATAGCTTCTATACCAGAGAGCTCAGGTATACCAGTATCGAACTTACCTCCAGAAAATATTGGAAAAGTGCGTAACTCTGGTTTTGAATTTAGCTTAAATTATCAAGACAATATCAACGAGTTTAACTTCAGTGTAGGTGTAAATGGAGGATATGCTAAAAACAAAATATTATTCTTTGATGAAGTTCCAGGAGCACCAGAATGGCAAAGAGCAACAGGAAAAGTAACTGGCGCATGGCTATTATATCAATATGATGGAGTTTTCAAAGATATCGATGCTATTAATGCTAATAAAATTGACTACAGTGCTATTACTGGTGGCGCAGCTTTACGACCAGGGGATATGAAATTTGTAGACTATAACGGAGATGGTAAAATAAACGGAGATGATCTTGTAAGAATGGATAAAAACAATACCCCAACATTTACTGGAGGTATAAATTTAAATGCCGAATACAAAGGTTTTGATTTAAGTGTATTAATTCAAGGTGCTACAGGAGGTCTACAGATGATTGGTATTACCGAATCAGGAGATATAGGTAATTATCTTAACTGGTCGTATGAAAACCGATGGAGTATAGACAACCCTAGTGACATCTATCCTAGATTAAGCAACAGAAATACAGCTTATTATCAAGATAGTAACAAAGCATTAAATAACACATATTGGGTACGGAACAATAATTATATACGTCTTAAAAATATTGAATTAGGTTACACTGTGAATCCTGAAATTATCAATAAAATAGGAATAAAAGGATTAAGAGTTTACATGAACGGACTTAATCTATTAACCATTGATAAAATAAAAATATGGGATCCAGAATCAACCAGTTCCGATGGTCAATACTATCCACAGGCAAAAGTATTCAACTTTGGTCTAAAAATCAGTATTTAGTATGTAACTAGAAAATGAAAAAATGAAAAAATCACTAGTAAATAAAATATTCCAAAGACTAAACACTAGCAGTCAAAATGCTTTTGTACCAAATAAAATAGTCATTAATACGACGAAATTACTTTTAATATCGTCCACATTTGTACTTTTTCCTAGTTGTAATACGGATTTCCTAGATGTCAACCCACCAAATCAATTAAAATCAGAGATTGTTTGGGAAGATCCACTTACAGCTCAAGCATTTGTCAATGATATTTATAATGGATTTGAACAAGGGGGATTAGGTGAACAAATGCTAGCCTCTGTATCGGACGAAGCTATGTTTACACATCCTGGACGGGGTATAGACATTGTTAATGCTGGAGCATCTAATGCTACTACACTTGGGTGGGTAGACAATACTTGGGCTTGGGGGAGAATGTATATTTACATTAGATCTTGTAACGAAACTATTAAACAATTAAATAGTGAAACGAGTAAGATTACACGCCAAGATTTAAAAGAAAAAATGCTTGGAGAAGTTCATTTCTTAAGGGCATACTATTATCAACAGCTCTTACGGTATTATGGAGGTATACCTATCATTGATAAATTATATCATAAAGATGAGGATATGAATGTGGCGAGAAACACTTATGAAGAGTGCGTCAATTTTATCATAAAAGATTGTGATGAGGCATATAAGCTTTTAGCTAATAAAACTATGGAAAAGGGACGTGCTACAGCTCTAGCTGCTTTAGCTATTAAATCCCGAGTTCTTATCTACGCAGCTAGCGATCAACATGAAGCCACAAAATTGAGAAACAAAGTGCCAACAATTAATAATGAAGTACTTCCTTTCTTAGCTTATACATCTGGTAATCAATTAGATCGCTACAGATTAGCACAAGCAGCAGCCAAAGCTGTTATGGAAGCAAGCTCAGGTTATAAACTAGATTTAAATGAGCCGGTCAATGCCCAAGAAGGACAAAATAACTATAAAAGTATTGCAATGGGCGGGGTTAGTAAAGCTCCTAATTTGGATCCTGCAGCCTCTGTTGAATTAATATATGCTAAATATTTCATTCCAGAGTCTCCATCGGATCATGGATTATACAATGGACCAAATGGATACAAAAATTGGGCGGGTAATACACCTATTGGATTATTAGTTGATGACTATCAAATGATAGATGGTACCCCTTTTAGCTGGGATAACGCGCTTCATAAAAGTAATCCATATACTAATAGAGATCCACGATTTTACGCTACTATACTATATGACGGAGCTCAATGGAAACAAAGAAACTTAGTTTCTGGTAATGTAGATCCAGCAAATCAAATCCAAACAGGAACCTATGATATTCTTGAAAATGGTAACGTAAAAACAATTCCCGGCCTAGATACAAGAGGAGGTAGTATAGAAAGTTGGAACGGTAGCTGGACAGGATACTATTATCACAAGTTCATCGATCCAGATCCTACAAGAGTAGATGCTAATACCCCACAATTAATCCCTTGGCCATTCTTCAGGTATACGGAAGCTGTTCTTAATTATATAGAGGCTAGTATTGAACTAGGTGAAACAGAAGTAGCAAAAACTTGGTTAAATAAAATAAGATTCAGAGCAGGTATGCCGGCTATTACTACTAGTGATCAAAATGAGTTAAGAAAAGTATATCGTCATGAACGCAGAATTGAAATGGCTTATGAAGAGCAACGATATCACGATGTAAGACGTTGGTTAATAGCAGAAGAAACATTAGGACGTAAAGTTACATATGTCAAAGTCGTTGGAAAATTCAAAACAGGAAAATCAATGACTGCCCCATATCATCACGATCCTTCGATTTACAACTACACATATTCTAATGTAGTTGATAATTCTCAAGAAAACAGATCGTGGAATAATAACCTATATTTTAGACCATTCAGCAGAGATGAAATAAACAAAAACAATTTATTGAAACAAAATCCTGGATACTAAAAAAATAAGCCTTCCAAATATTTGGAAGGCTTATTTTTTATTAACCTAAACTGTTAAGCCATCTTATCAGTTCTTCTCTTGATTTTCCTAATTTTTGTTGAAGACGTCCTAATAATTGTTCATCTTGGCTTTCTTCATAAGCAACATCATGCTCTGTCAGATTAGCATACTGTTGTAAAGCCTTACTTTTTAACTCTGACCATCTACCTTTTAAATCTAATGCATCTATTTTTTATTATTAATTAAGTTGATTCTTTGATTAACAACAAAATACATATATGTTTTAGTTAAAAAAAAGTATATTTAAGTTAATTAATTTTATAATGATAATTAACTTAAATATAGTCCCTTTTTATCAATAAATTCGATAACACTATCTGGAGTATAAAATTTTATATCTTTTCTATCTTTAATAGATTGACGTAAAAAAGTAGATGAAAGCTCCATTATTGGACTTGATGTCATCGTTATAGAAGGATGTTCTTTCAGATCGCCAGCATCAAAACCAGGCCTTGGATATACCACGATTTTATAATCTCTCAAAATAATATCAGAATTTTTCCATTTTGGCAGTCCCAAAAGGTTATCTTCACCCATAATTAAAGAAAATGTATAATTTGGGAACTTTTCATTTAGGTGTACTAAGGTATCTATGGTGTAAGATGGCTGCGGTAAAGAGAATTCAATATCACTAGCCTTAAGATTCTCTATGTTTTGAATTGCCAAATTAACCATCTCTAAACGATCATACATATTACCTAAAGATTTTTTATTTTTAAAGGGATTATGCGGGGACACCACAAACCACACTTCATCCAAACTAGTAAAGTTGGCCATATAACTCGCAATTATTAGATGACCTATATGAATTGGGTTAAAAGAACCAAAAAACAAACCAACTTCACGTTTTTTCATTGACTAATTATTAATAAAGTTTAATACTAATTCTTCAGCCTCAATTTTCGCACTTTCTAAGTCAAAATTATTTAATATTACATCAAACTTATCAGCATAACTTAATTCTAGTTCTGCTTTAGCAAAGCGCTCTTGTAGTTTTTCGTTAGAATCTGTACCGCGACCTGAAAGTCGTGATTTTAAAATTTCTAATGAAGGTGGATTTACGAATATAGCTAATGCTTCATCAGGGAACTTAGATTTTAGTCGAAGTCCTCCAATTACATCAATATCAAAAATAACATGTTTACCTAACTTCCAAATACGTTCTACTTCGGAACGTAGTGTTCCATAAAAAGTTCCAGAATAGACCTCTTCAAATTCAATAAACTCTTGTTTGGCTACTTTATGTAAAAAATCTTCTTTAGAAATAAAGTAATAATCCTTTCCATCCACTTCATCACCGCGTAGCTCCCTTGTAGTAGCCGAAATAGAAAAAGCAAGTTTATCCCCATACTTACTTAGTAAATGCTTTACTATAGTAGTTTTTCCCGCCCCAGAAGGTGCTGAAAATATTAATAATTTACCAGACATTCTATTTTATAATACGTTTAATAATTGTTCCTTAATTTTTTCTAATTCCTCTTTCATTCTTACGACTACCTGCTGGATAGATGCATTATTAGCTTTTGATCCTAATGTATTAATTTCTCGGCCCATCTCTTGGGAAATAAATCCAAGTTTTTTACCATTTGAATCCACTGCATTCAAAGCTTTTATAAAATAATTACAATGACTTTTCAAACGAACTTTTTCTTCAGTAACATCTAATTTATCTATGTAATAAATAATTTCTTGTTCAAAACGATTCTTATCAATATTATCTTTACCTATAGCTTCATCCATGAATTGATTTAATCTTTCACGAATCAAAGGTATACGATCACCTTCCACTTCCTCAACCTCAGCTAAGAGATCTAAAATCAATTGAACCCGCATTTCTAAATCAGCTTTTAGTACAGCGCCTTCATCTTCACGAAAAGTATTAAAAGACTTTACAGCCTCATAAAAAGCATCCAATAAAACTTTTCCTTCTTCTTCATCTACATCTTCTTCATTGTTGGTTATAACCTCAGGCATAGTCAATGCTAATGAAAAAATAGATACATTGCTTTCTCCAAGCTCTGAAGCCACACTTTTTAATTGATTATAATATTTTTTAAGTAATTCTGTATTAATTGAAGATGCTTTTGCAGTTTGGTCTACATATTCTGATGAAATCATAATATTCACCTTACCACGCTCAATTAACTTACTACATTCACCGCGTAACGTTAATTCCTTGTCCGAAACAGCTTTCGGAAGGCGAATACTCAACTCCAAAAACTTTGAGTTAAGAGACTTTATTTCTACGGTATATTTTACTTTATCATTACCATGTGTTCCAACACCATAACCTGTCATTGATTTTATCATATACAAAGGTAGGAAATCTCTCAATAAAAGTAAATTATACCTTTAGTATCCTTTTATAAAAACAAATTATTTAAAACTATTGCTCAGTAATAGATTCTCGAAGAGAAATGAGAATATAGTGAATCTCACAAATAGATGTTAATTTATAAAGTTGTATCAGTAAAAATATGAAACATCATAAAATTGAGCAGGTTAGTAGTTTTCATCATTTACACAGGTTGGTAGATAGTAATTTATTAATGGTATATACTCTATTCATTGTATAAATAATTCTATATCCTATTATTAACTTAAAATAAAAAGGAAGCTATTATTGAGCTTCCTTTTTATTACTAAATTTTGCTTTTAGAACTTCAAAAACAATTGGCATAATTGAGAGTAAGATGATAAATAAAACAACTTTAGAAAAATTATCTCTTATAAAAGGAATATTACCCAGGAAATAACCTGCTAATGTAATTCCAACTACCCACAAAATTGCCCCTACAACATTATAGGTAATAAATGTACCATAATTCATTTTACCAATACCTCCTACAAATGGAGCTAATGTTCTTACTATTGGTACAAACCGAGCAATTACAATTGTCTTACTCCCATATTTTTCATAAAAAGAATGTGTTTTTGTTAATTGAGCCTCAGTAACCATTTGCTTACCAAATAATTTAAATTTTGTTATTCGCATACCAAAATTTTTTCCAATTGAATAATTCAATGAATCTCCTGTAATTGCTGCTATTAATAGTAAAACTATCATTAACCATACATTCAAATCATTAGGCTGAGCGGCCAACATACCGGCAGCAAAAAGTAATGAGTCTCCTGGCAAAAATGGCATCACTACAACACCAGTTTCAACAAAAATAATTAAGAATAGAATTAAATATGTCCAATATTGGTATTCATTTACTATCTCAACTAAATGCTTATCAATATGAAGAATGAAATCTATTAAAGAATATATAAAATCCATGCTTCTAATTAGTTAAAGTTATTCAACATAACAGGCATCACTAACATTAGAATTTCTTCATTATCCTCCTTTAAAGCGGGTAACAGTAATCCTGCTCTATTAGGTGTGCTCATTTCTAATACAACTTCTTCACTATTCAAGTTATTAAGCATTTCAACTAAAAATTTAGCATTAAAACCAATTTCTAAATCCTCACCTTCAAATTGACAACTTAAACGCTCATGAGCTTCGTTTGCAAAATCTAAATCTTCTGCAGAAATATGTAATTCAGAACCTGAAATTTTCAAACGTACTTGATGAGTAGTTTTATTCGCAAAAATAACCACACGACGAAGTGTATTCAAAAATAACAAACGATCTACCGTCAATTTATTAGGATTAACTTGTGGAATAACAGCCTCATAGTCTGGGTAGCGCTCATCAACTAGTCTACATATTAAATTGATTGTTCCAAATTGAAAAAAAGCATTCGTAGAATTATATTCGACAGATACAGAGGTTTCATCGGAAGGAAGTGATGATTTCAATAAAGTCAATGCTTTTTTAGGTAATATGATTGAAGTTGCTTTATCTGTTCCAACATCCGTACGACGATAACGAACTAAACGGTGCGCATCGGTAGCAACAAAAGTAATATTCTGATCACTTAATTGAACAAATACACCAGACATTGCAGGTCTTAACTCATCATTACTAACTGCAAAGATAGTTTTGTTTATAGCCTCAGATAAAATAGAAGAAGCTAACTTCACAGTAGATACATTCTCAATGACTGGGATTTTTGGGAAATCATCAGCATTTTCTCCACTCAACTTATATTTACCATCACCGGCACTAATCTCAATAGCCATTGTTTGCGTATCTACTGAAAAAGCAACTGGCTGATCTGGTAAAGTCTTTAAGGTATCAATTAATATTTTCGAAGGCATAGCAACTCTACCTTCTTCTTTAGCCTCAATAGATAAAGAGGTGACCATACTTGTCTGTAAGTCGGTAGCAGAAATTGTAAGCGTATTATCCTTAATCTCAAATAAAAAATTTTCCAAAATGGGTAAAACTGTACTGCTACTCGAAGCGCCACTAATCGCTTGCAATTGCTTTAATAATACTGATGTGGATACTATAAACCTCATGTGTAATGTAGATAAGTTTTTATATGCAATAATAAGGAAAAGAATTAAATTTTACCAATATATAGGGTAATAGCTTTTTTAATTAACACTTCCTTAAATTTAGTATCTTTGCTTCAATTAGAACTATGTATTTCAAAGATATATTTGGCCATCAAGCTCTTAAGCAACATTTAATTAATTCCGTGAAGAACAATAGAGTTAGTCACGCTCAGTTATTTTTAGGCCCTGAAGGTTCTGGAAGTTTAGCTTTGGCATTAGCCTATGCACAGTACATAAATTGTGAAAATAAACTTGAAGAGGATTCTTGTGGGCAATGTAGTACCTGTCGAAAATATGATAAACTAATCCATCCTGACTTACATTTCTCTTATCCCTTTTTTCCATCAAAAGAAAACGTTCTAGCTACTAATATAATTGAAGACTGGCGTAAGGCATTCTTATCAAATCCATACCTAAGCCTTGAGTATTGGAGGCATAACTTGGATGCAGGGAATAAACAAGCGAATATACCGATCAAAGAAGCTCATGATATCATTAAAAAATTAAGTTTAAAATCTTTTGAGTCAGAATATAAAGTACTCATCATGTGGCTTCCTGAATATTTGGATACTCAAGGTAATGCTTTATTAAAACTGATAGAAGAACCTCC
The DNA here is from genome assembly GCA_947630335.1 of uncultured Sphingobacterium sp. Taxonomy (GTDB): domain Bacteria; phylum Bacteroidota; class Bacteroidia; order Sphingobacteriales; family Sphingobacteriaceae; genus Sphingobacterium. The sequence continues at coordinate 632 of CANRHE010000023.1, read as the reverse complement.
TCCCAAAACACTTTTTTTATTTGTAGCCGAGAATCAAGATAAAATATTAAATACTATTATTTCGCGTACGCAACTTATAAAAATAAATAAGTTAAATCATGACGAAATGACAGATTATCTCATCCAAGAAAAAATGATAGATAAGAAAAGAGCAAATGAACTTGCTCTTATAGCTGATGGTAACATACAAGAAGCTTTAAACCTTATAAATCAAGAAGGGGAAAGAGAAAACTTTTCATTATTAGTTCAGTGGTTACGTTATATTGTAACTGATAATGGACTAGATCTAATAAAATTATCAGATGATATTCTTTCAAAATTAGGTAGAGAAAATCAAAAAAGTTTCTTACTTTATGCCATTAATATGATGAGACAAATCATATTAGTACAAAAAGGTCTGAGGAATTTAATTTTTTTGCAAGAGGAAGAATTAGCTTTTGTAATAAAATTCAGTGAATTATTTCAATTTGAACAATTAGAAACAGCAATAATTGTAATAGAAAAAACACATTATGGGATTGAAAGAAATGGAAACCCAAAAATATTATTTTTAGATTTATCTTTGCAGTTAACTTTATTGTTCAAGTATCAAACGTTCCCAAAAGGGACTCAATATATATAATATAATAATA
>CANRHE010000022.1 GCA_947630335.1 uncultured Sphingobacterium sp. | reverse complement strand
AATACATTAATCATGAATATTGCTTTGTCTGAACAAGAGATACAACGTCGTCAGAATCTTCAAGGAATTATTAACTTGGGTATTAATCCCTTTCCTGCAGAAGAATTCGAAGTAAACGTTACTATCGAAGATATAATTGAAAACTACGAAAGAGATAAAATAAACTACAAGAATATTCGCATAGCAGGACGTATCATGAGTCGTCGAATCATGGGAAATGCTTCTTTTATCGAAATTCAAGATTCTACAGGACGTCTACAAGTTTATGTTAAACGTGATGATTTATGTCCTTCTGAAGATAAGACATTTTACAATACAGTATTCAAAAAACTATTAGATATTGGAGATATTGTGGGGATTGAAGGTTATGTTTTCACCACGCAAACAGGTGAAATATCTATTCACACACAAAAATTAACTGTTCTTACAAAATCATTACGCCCACTTCCTATTGTAAAAGAAGCTGAAGGCAAAACTTTTGATGCATTTACAGATCCAGAAATGCGTTATAGAATGCGTTATGTTGATTTGGTTGTTAACACTCAGAATAAGCAAATATTCGTAAAGAGAACAAAACTATTCAATGCCATGCGTAACTTTTTTAATGACGCGGGGTATATGGAAGTTGAAACTCCTATTTTACAAGCTATACCTGGAGGTGCATCTGCACGACCATTCATTACACATCATAATGCATTAGATATTCCATTATACTTAAGAATTGCTAATGAATTATATCTAAAACGATTAATCGTAGGTGGATTCGACGGTGTATATGAATTCTCTAAAAACTTCCGTAACGAAGGCATGGACCGTACACACAATCCAGAATTTACAGCAATGGAGATTTATGTAGCTTACAAAGACTACAACTGGATGATGAACTTTACAGAAAGATTATTAGAGCATTGCGCTCTTGCGGTAAATGGCACAACAGAAGCTACTTTTGGAGAACACAAAATAGATTTTAAAGCGCCCTACCCTAGAGTAACTATGACCGATGCTATTAAGCATTTTACAGGATTTGATATAACGGGTAAATCAGAAGAGGAACTTCGTGAAGCAGCTAAAGGTATGGGTATTGCTGTAAACGACACAATGGGTAAAGGGAAATTAATTGATGAAATATTTGGAGAAAAATGTGAAGGAAACTTCATTCAGCCAACTTTCATTACTGATTATCCCATTGAAATGTCACCATTAACTAAGAAACATCGTGATAATCCAGAATTAACAGAGCGTTTCGAATTAATGGTATGTGGTAAAGAAATAGCAAATGCGTATTCGGAATTGAATGATCCAATTGATCAGCGCGAGCGCTTCGAAGAACAATTGCGTCTATCTGAAAAAGGGGATGACGAAGCTATGTTTATCGATCAAGATTTCTTGAGAGCATTAGAATATGGTATGCCTCCTACTTCAGGTTTAGGTATTGGAATGGATAGATTAATTATGTTCTTAACAAATAATCCATCAATTCAAGAAGTTCTTTTCTTCCCTCAAATGAGACCGGAAAAAAACGAACCTATCATTGAACTGACTGAAGATGAAAAAGCGGTTTTAGCTATTTTAAATGAAGATAAACTATTACTTAATGACGCAAAAGAAAAATCGGGATTAAGTGGCAAGAAATGGGACACTGCAACAAAAAGTCTTCGTCAAAAAGATTTAATTGCAATTCTTGTGGAAGGTGATAATAAATTTATTACTCAAAAATAAAATTAAAAAGGCTCGAAAATATCGAGCCTTTTTAATTTTATATATCTCCTAAATTGGTAATAAAATTCTCTTTAGATGAAGAGTTAGTTTCTACAATAGTAATACACACCAAGCCATAAAAAGATTAGATTCTTCTATATATTCTTTAGCTTTCAATTGTAGATTTAGATTTTTTGTATTCTCATCACCAATAAAAGCATTTAAAATATCTTGTACTGTAGGAGAATAGCGAATATTGTCCACATCTTGATCAGTTGGCAAACTGCCCACTGAAGCTAATTTATACTTTTCGTCTACAGTTAACACCACAGAGTCTGCTACAAAAGATGGTAGAACAATCATTATTTATTTTTGTTAGTTAATATATTTCCGATTTCACGTCCAATTCTTCTTACAAGTGGTGACGCTTGAATATCTTCATACTCATCAATATGCAGATTCTTACGTCTACTTGGGAATATCAATATTATATTTTGATTTTTATAATAACGACCAACTTTTTTAGCTAACCCATCCAAAGAATCAATATAAGACACTTCACCACTTCTTGACGAAACGAAGACAAGAAGCGAATCTGTGTTACTAAATGTAGCCAATCCATATATATTGTCCCAATCATCGTAATCAGAAAAACTAAATGGAACATTAGATTTTAATTCTTCTGCTTGTTTTTCTAAGCTAATCTTAGTACGGGAATTACAAACGTAATGAATAGGTAACGTTAACTCTTGGGCTAATTTCAACATTTTCTCGACCCAATAACTAAATCCTACTTCAGATTCAGCCAGAGGCGGCACAAAAATAGTTATGGACTTATGAATCACTAAAGGCTTTTCTAACCTAATCATCATTAATGCTGTATCTGTATTATTTAAGATACTTTCCGTTTTATCACCGACAATTTTCTCTACAAAAGAAGCTCCTCTAGGCCATCCCATAATTACACAATCCGCTAATGTCTGTTTAGACATACGAGAGATTCCACTAGCAATATTAATATCGACAGTAGTCGTCAATTCCACTTCAGTTTCAGATCCCGAAGCATACCTAGCCATTTTATCTAGATTTTTCCTTGCTTCCGTCTTATTTTTTTCAGCTTGTTCATCATCAGCTACCACACTAACAATGTTTAATGGAAAAGGTGATTTTCTCGACTTGATTAATGTAGCAAAATCTAATATAGGTTCCATATTGCTCAGATTAGCGATAGGAATCATAATCTGCTCTTCATTTTCTTCTACTTGATGAAGATGTAAATCGGCCTGATTACCTTCCATAACAACCTTCTTAGAAGCATTTTCAGTAACCATCGTTGCCACTATGCAAGTAATCAAAATCAACAATATAGTTCCATTCAAAACATTATCGTCAATAATATTATTATTATAACCAACCATTATCACAGCTAATGTAGCGGCAGCATGTGAATTACTCAAACCAAAGATTAAATTACGTTGGTCTTTAGAATATTTAAAAGACTTTTGTGTAGCATAAGCAGCTAAAAATTTGCCGACAACAGCTACTAAAGTTAATGTTCCTGCTACAATTAATGCAGATGTGCCATTCATTAATATGGATACATCTACGATCATACCTACCGCTATTAAAAAGAAAGGTATAAATATTGCATTCCCAATAAACTCTATCCTATTCATAAGCGCAGAAGATTGAGGAATCAATTTATTAAGCGCTAAACCAGCAACAAAAGCACCTATAATAGGTTCCAATCCAGCTATCTCGGCTATAAAAGCTGCAAAAAAAACAACGGTTAATACAAATATATAATGTCCTGTATGTTCTGTCTGTATTTTCTGAAAGAACCATTTTGCTATTTTTGGAATTACACCAAACATAATTAATAAAAAAATAGCAAATGATACGCCCAATGTTACCCAGAATTCTTGATTAATCTGTCCATGTGAAGCTCCAGTTATAATGGCTAATATGATCAATACGGCAGTATCCGTCAATATTGTCCCACCTATAGCGACAGCTACTGCTTCATTTTTAGAGATACCATAACGATTGACGATAGGATATGATACCAAAGTATGAGTGGCAAACATACTTGCGATTAAGACACTCGCTAAGAAATTATATCCCAAAAAATAATAACAAACTGGAAAACCTATAGAAATAGGAATAATGAAAGTAAAAAAACCAAATAGAAAGCTTTTATGCTTTGTCTTTTTAAATTCATTCATATCTAATTCGAGTCCTGCAATAAACATGATATACAACAATCCAATTGTTGAAAACAAGGTAACAGCCGAACTCTTCTCTAACCAATTTAATCCATGAGGACCGATAATTACTCCAGATAATATTAACCCAATAATTCCTGGAACGCGAATAGGTCTCAGTACAATTGGCGACAACAATATGATTAATAGTACTAATGAAAAAATTAACACCGGATTAGTAAGCGGTGCTTGAAATGCATCTGCTAAATGATTAAAAAATTTATCTCCCATATATATTTAAAGGATTAGTATTAGATCTAATCTTACCATAATTATGAAAAATACAAAAAAAAAATGAAATTTAGAGCTACAAAAGATCTATTTAAATTGAATAGTCTTAATAGGTGAAATCTTTGAAATAAGCATTGACGGGATAAAAAGTGTTAATAAAGCAATAAAAACAACGCTTACATTAAGACTAAGAACGGTCATCAAATCAATTGAAACAGGAACATACTCTATATAATAAATATTGGGGTCTAATTTAAAAAAGTGAGTATATTTTTGAAAAAAATATAGAATAAAAGTAATTGCATTTCCTAAAAACAACCCTATACCTATTAAATACAAAGAATTATAAAGAAATACTTTACGAATTTCACTATTAAGCATTCCCATCGCTTTTAGCATACCAATCATAAATGTACGTTCTAATATGGTAATTAAAAGCGAGGATATCATATTAATAATAGCTACTACCACCATTAAAACAAAAATAATATCATCATTCATATCCAACATTTTTAACCAATTAAAAATGTCGGAAAGATTATCGACAACACTCGTGGCCTTCATATCAATAGGCAACTCTTGACCGATCAAGTCCGTTGTTTCTTCAAGACGCGAAAAATCATTAACTCGTACTTCATATGCGCCAGCTTCATTCTCTCCAAGATTATTAAGTCTCCTTATTACACCTAGGCTACCAATAACATAGTTTTTATCCAACTCTTCAGAATTAGTCCTATAGATACCCTGAACATTAAATTTACGTTTTCTATTTTTATTATCTTGAACAAAAGACATTATAAAGCTATCGCCCACATGAAGATGAAGACGATTTGCCATATACTCCGAAATTAATATTTGATTATCACGATCGTTAGCACTACTAGCAAGTGTATCTCCATCAACTAAGGTTTTAAACAAATATTTCTGTTGATACGTACTGTCCACGCCCTTTAAAACAACGCCTTCAACTTCTCCATTCACATTCATAATACCAATTTTAGTAGCGAATGAAGAAATGCTTAGCACATTAGGTAAATCTTTAATTCTAGTTAAACTTGCGTCACTCAATGAAAGGGCTGTGGCATCTTGGGCATTTATATCCTGATTAGTAATAATAATATCACTAAAAAAACCCCGTTGATTTTCGGTTATTTCTTCTTTAAAACCTCTCAAAATAGCTACTGACATGATGATGGCAATTATAGCCAATGATAAAGCGCCAATAGTGACACGAACGATCAATTTTGAAAATGTGCGTTGTCCTTTAAAAATAATGCGCTTTGCGAGTAGTAATGGAAAATTCAAGCTGAAATATAATTTGTAACTTCGCAAAGTTAATAATTTTTGCAACTTCGCAAGTAGTACTTTACTGTTTGCAATTAATACAATATTTCTATGCGCATAATATTCATGGGTACCCCAGATTTCGCTGTAGCATCATTAAAGGCTCTATTAGATAATGGTGAAAATGTGGTAGCGGTAGTGACCAGTCCAGACAAACCAGCAGGACGAGGTCAAAAACTAAATCAATCCGCAGTAAAACAATTTGCATTAACGAACAACCTACCAGTTTTACAACCGGAAAAATTAAAAAACGAAGAATTTCTGAGCGAACTCAAATCATATCATGCGGACTTACAAGTTGTAGTAGCATTTCGTATGCTTCCTGAGGTGGTTTGGAATATGCCTCCAATGGGAACAATAAATGTACACGCTTCGCTACTCCCTCAGTATAGAGGTGCTGCGCCTATCAATCACGCTATAATAAATGGAGAAGAAAAGACAGGGGTGACTACTTTTCTATTACAACACGAAATTGACACTGGAAATATTCTTTTATCGCAAGAAGTTAACATTGAAAACTCAGACAATGCAGGTACTTTACATGATAAACTTATGTTGGCAGGCGCTACCACATTAATTAAGACTATTGATGCTCTCAAAAATAATTCCTTAACACCAACCCCTCAAGATACCGTAATTGAAAGCACACTAAAGCACGCTCCAAAAATATTTAAAGAAGATTGCGCTATTGATTGGAACCAGGAAAATATAGTTATATATAACAAAATTAGAGGACTAAGCCCCTACCCTGCTTCTTTTACAATGTTAGGCGGCAAAACTTTAAAAATATTCGAAGTAGAAACAGAACAAACTATTACTGACCTCAAGCCTGGCGAATATACCACAGATCATAAATCATTTCTCAAATTTGCATCAAAAAATGGTTTAATCAACGTATTATCATTACAACTTGAAGGCAAAAAAAGAATGTCTATTCAAGAATTCTTACGAGGCTATCGTTTCGATTAAAAACTATACTCAAAGGTATATTCTATTGATCTTCATAAACAATAATATCACCAGGTTGGCAGTCAAGAGCTTTACAAATGGCTGCCAAAGTACTTAATCGTATTGCTTTTGCCTTTTGATTCTTTAATATGGAAAGGTTTGACAATGTAATACCTACTTTTTCACTTAACTCATTAAGAGATACTTTTCTTTTCGCCATCATTTCCGCTAAATGTATATTTATCTTCATCCTATAAAGTTTAACAAATAGTAAAACAATTTTATTATAAAAATGTTTTGTTAATCGAAAGCGAAATTCTAAAGTAAAAAAATTAAAGCCAAATGTAAAATGTAAGTATTGGAACGGTTTTTGATAGCACTGGCTCTAAAAAAAATAAAGCCTAACTCATTAATAATCAGCGCGTAAATTACACTTTTATTACACTTTACTTGAATAAATTTTCGTACTTTTGTAATATCTGAAAAGAAAGGCATATTTAATAAATGAGACAGCTCAAAATTACACAATCGATCACAAATCGTGAATCTCAATCTCTTGATAAGTATTTACATGAAATTGGAAAAGTTGATCTAATTAACGCAGAAGAAGAAGTTATCTTAGCTCAACGTATTCGCGAGGGAGATCAGGTGGCATTAGAAAAATTAACTAAAACCAACTTGCGTTTTGTCGTTTCAGTTGCTAAACAATATCAAAATCAAGGACTTACCTTAGGAGACTTGATTAATGAAGGAAACTTAGGTTTGATAAAAGCAGCGAAACGTTTTGATGAAACAAAAGGTTTTAAATTCATTTCTTATGCTGTGTGGTGGATTCGTCAATCTATTTTGCAAGCTATCGCTGAACAATCGCGTATCGTACGTTTACCTTTGAATCAAGTAGGTTCATTAAGCAAAATCAGCAAAGCATTTTCAAAATTAGAGCAAGAATACGAACGAGAGCCTTCTCCGGAAGAATTAGCAGACATCTTAGAAACTACTGTTGACAAAGTATCGGATACATTAAGTAACTCTGGTAGACACGTATCAATGGATGCTCCATTTGTACAAGGTGAAGAAAATACACTTTTAGATGTATTAGAAAATTCGGACCCTGATACAGATAGTTCATTAATTGACGAGTCTTTATCTGAAGAGATTAAAAGATCACTTTCAACATTAACGGAAAGAGAACGTGAAATTATAGTTTTATTCTTCGGTTTAGGATCAAACCACCCACTTTCACTTGAAGAAATTGGAGAAAAATTTAATTTAACAAGAGAGCGTGTTCGTCAAATTAAAGATAAAGCATTACAACGCTTAAGACACACATCTCGTAGTAAAATTTTAAAATCGTATTTAGGTTAGAAAATCTAAAATAGCAAAGCGCAGGAGAAGATCTTGCGCTTTTTTATTATAATATCTCTAAGACAAATAACTACCTCCCTAATAAAAGTAATTCTTCATCACTAAATATATTCGCTCCCTTTAGGTAATTAAATAAAATTTCCTTTATATTCGAATCTGGTAGTTTATATAGATTGCTTATTAAAAATTCTTTATCCTCTTTAATATTACTCTTATATCCCAAATATCCGGGAATATGATATTGGATGCATAGTCGAATAAAACGAAGCTCCACTTCATTTGGACTCGTTTTTATTTGCGACTCTAACAAGTTTTTACCCCCTCTGAAATAACTCATTTTTTTTATAGGATTGCCCGTATGTTTAGCCATAAACATATGAAAAGCAGCTTCATATCCTTTCTCAACAGGTGATTTAGCATGTCGATCGAGTTGTTCATAGTGTTTTTTACATAAACTTTCATCTTTTACTCCTTTATTAAAATCCTTTCGAACATGCATCAAATCGATTCCTTGACCATGTGTTAACAAAATGAAGAAAATAGAAATGAAACTTAGAAAAAATCTTTCCATAAATCTTAAAACTTGGTTATCATTTACAATTTAATAAAAAAGAATAAATTAATTAAAGCATCAATTATTTTATATAAACAGCAAACAACAGATTAATAAATTATTCATACACCTAATATTATTCCAATAGGTACTGATATAGCAAATTTGCGACCACTTTGAGTAATGCCACTTGTCCGTCATGATATTCTACTTTGCAACCATTTGTAACAATAACAATTCCTACTTTATCTTCTGGAGAAAAAAACATTGCACTATACAAGCCGTAGGCGGAACCTGTATGTCCAACTAAAATTTTATCATCTATAAACTTATTCTCTAACCGTAATCCAAGTCCATATGACTCAATATCAGAATACTTAGTTTGCATCAACTTTGATGATTTGTTTGATAATAATCTAACGCCATCAACTTCTCCATAGTTCATATGCATACGCATATACTTTGCCAAGTCCATTACTGATATTTTCATTCCTCCAGTAGGAGAAAAAATTGGTGTAGAAATACCTAGTATATAATTCTCAATTTCTTTACGTCGAGGGTTATAAGCTTCTTTCTGAGCAATAAATGAATCAGAAATACTGTCATAATTATATAAAACAGTCAAATCTTCATTTCGTAAGGAGTCAACACAATATCCACCAGATAACTGGAGGGGATTAAGAATTTTAGTTCTAATATAATTGTCAAAACGCACTCCAGTCACATTTTCTAATATGGCACCTGCCAAATTATAATTGAGGTTACAATAATCATATGTACTCCCAGGCTTATTATTAGAGAATCCCTTCTTCCAATTATTATTCTTTTGTGGGTCAATCACATGAACATCAAAGTAACCATTGGAATCACTTAAGCTCGATGTATGAGAGAGTAACATCCGAAGTGTAATAACATGATCTGTATAGTTCGGGTTGCGAACAGCAAACCCCAGAAGATCACCTACATCATCGTCAAGACTAATTTGCCCATTCTCAACTAACTGCATTAAAGCAGTTGCTGTAAATGATTTCGAAATGGAAGCTATTCGAAAAAGTGATAATTGTGAACTTAATGGCTTTTTAGTCTCTAAAGATTGAAAACCAACAGCACCATCATATATAACACTATCCTCTTTGACTACTGCAAAAGCAAGGCCGACTGCATCGTATTTTTGAGAAGCTTCTCGAAGTTTGATTAATAAGGAATCAGTTTGAGCTAATAATTTACCTTCCAAAACTAAAAGGAAAACTATGCATATAAGGTATCTCATTTCTATGTATTTAATTTAGGAATAACAATCCAATATTACTAAAATTATTATAAACCATAACAACTTTAACATGCAATTAATATCTAGGTAATAAAATAAATAGTTTTAAAACATTATTGATTTGGAGGAGTTTATATAATAACTTAATAATAAACTACAATGATATGAATGACTTACATAACAAGTTTAAAGCCAATAAAAGTTCGATATTAAAAGAATTTCCAACTCTCCAACCCTTAGATATAAACTCTAAATCAATAAAGAAAAAGACAAAAGATGTAAGAAAAAAAATTGCTGAGATACAAGAAAAAATGTACGCTAACAATAAGTATGCGGTATTAATATGTTTACAAGGAATGGACTCAGCAGGTAAAGATTCATTAATAAGAGAATTATTTAAAGATTTTAATGCGAGAGGTGTAGTAGTTTATAGCTTCAAAACACCCAGCACATTAGAGTTAAAGCACAACTACCTATGGAGACATTACATAGCGCTTCCTGAGCGTGGTAAATTTAATGTATTCAATCGCACACATTACGAGAACGTACTAGTAACGAGAGTTCATCCAGAATATATATTAAATGAGAATCTACCGGGAATTACCAAAACATCTGATATTCCTTCTAATTTTTGGAATACTAGATTTGAACAAATAAACAATTTTGAACAGCAAATAGTACAAAATGGAACAATAATATTTAAATTCTATCTACATATAAGCAAGGAAGAGCAGAGGAAAAGATTATTGAGAAGATTGAATAAACCTAAACATTTATGGAAATTTTCTATTGCAGATCTCAACGAAAGAAAACTGTGGAATAAATACCTAAACTGTTATGAAGATGCTATTCAAAACACTTCCAAGGACTATGCTCCATGGTATATAATACCATCAGACAATAAAGAAATAAGCAGACTGCTTGTTGCCGAAATCATTTTAGAACAACTTCAAAAATATACAGACATTCAATTCCCTGACATCAACAAAGAAGTAGAAGAGAATAAAAACAAATACATACACGAACTAAAAAATGAACCCAAAGATTAAGTGAGTTATAATATTGTCGCTTAGTTCTTTGGTTCTCCTTTATTATGGTAAGATTGAGCTATAATTGTAACTATGAAAATTTGTAAAGCATGAAAAATCATCAAAGGTAAAAAGTACAAACCAGCGTTTGGATTATTCACAAATAAAAACTTACTGAATACCGAACCATGAGTTAATGACTTTTTTGATCCGCAGAATAAGGCCGTTATTTGATCTTTTTCATCAAACTTAAACACATACTTTGATAAATAAAACGTTATATAATATACCGTCATAAATAATAGGACAGTACCTACAAATATAAAGAACAAGTAAAAACTACTGATTTGTGTAAAAACCCCTGTTACGAATGAGTGAGCAAAACTATCATAAACTATGAACAGGATTATAGTTTTGTCAAACTGCCCTAATTTCTTACTATGACGTATCACCCAAGCTCCCAAATATCGCTGTAACAACAATCCTAAGATTACGGGTATTAAAATCTCTTTAATAAGTCCCCAATAAATATCCCCAAAAACATTTTCTGTCTGAAAATCCAAAAATAAAGACATCCAAAAAGGAGTAACAATTACTCCAATAAGCCCCGAAATACTAGCATTAAAAATTGCCGCAGGAAGATTTCCTCTAGCAATTGAAACCATGACTACTGATGAGGAAACGGTAGATGGTAAAGCCGCCAAAAAAAAGAAAGATATCCAAAGGTGTTTTTGAGACTCCGTTTCTATAAAGGGATGAAATATTAGTATAAGTACTGGAAAGAGCAAAAAAGTAACTCCTTGTACCAAAGCGTGTAACTTCCAATTACTCAATCCCGACTTAATATCTTTAATTGACAACTTTAAACCATAAAAAAAGAAAATCAAAGACACCCCAACAGTAGTAATAGATTCGAGTAATGCACCATCCTTATATGTAGATAATTCAGGAAAAAAATAAGCGAGGACTATGCTAAGAAATAAAAAAAGTATAAAGCTATCGAATTTCATATAAAACAAATATAAGGCTTTAAGAATGGTAATTAAAACTTACAAAATTATTAAATCAATAAAGTACACTCTATTTCCATAAAAAAATCAATAAAATTTAGCTATGATAATGAAGATTATATAATATATTTGTAATACCATGAGCACAACATATTTATCAAATAGAATCAACAGCCTATCCGAATCAGCAACATTAAAAATGACAAAACTTGGTCGTGAGTTAGCTGCACAAGGCGTTAATGTAATTAGTTTAAGTGTAGGCGAACCTGACTTTAACACTCCAGATAATGTTAAAGAAGCAGCCAAGAAAGCATTAGACGAAAATTACACTAGATATTCACCGGTACCAGGCTACCCTGATTTAAGACAAGCAATTGTTAATAAATTAAAAACGGAGAACAACTTGGATTACGATATTTCTCAAATCGTAGTATCAACAGGTGCAAAACAATCCCTTTCTAATGTGATATTAACATTGGTAAATCCAGGGGATGAAGTTATTATCCCTACACCATACTGGGTATCTTATTCAGAAATGGTTAATTTAGCAGAGGGAAAATCCGTTTTTATTAATACCGATATTGAAAGTAATTTCAAGATTACACCTGAGCAATTAGAAGCTGCAATTACACCAAAATCAAAAGTATTCATGTTCTCGTCTCCTTGTAATCCTACAGGAACAGTATACAGTAAGGATGAGTTAGAAGCTTTAGCTAAGGTTTTCGAAAAATATCCGAATATATTTATTATCTCTGATGAAATATACGAACATATTAATTTTGTAGACAAGCATGAGTCAATCGCTCAATTTGAAACTATTAAAGATCGTGTCATCATCGTTAATGGATTCTCAAAAGCATATGCTATGACTGGTTGGAGATTAGGATATATTGCGGCGAACAAAGAAATTGCTGCTGCTAATGATAAATTGCAAGGACAAACTACCTCTGGCACTTGCTCAATCTCTCAACGTGCTGGTATTGTGGCTTATAATGATGGTCTTGAGAGTGTAAACGAAATGAAAGAAGCATTTACACGTAGACGTCAACTAGTGTATGACTTATTAACAGAAATACCTGGAATCAAAACAAACTTACCTGAAGGAGCATTTTATTTCTTTCCTGAAGTAAGTGCATTCTTTGGAAAAAAAGATCGTAATGGTAATGTAATCAATGGTTCAGCTGACCTTGCCTTATATTTACTAAACTTTGGTCATATCGCAACTGTTGGTGGTGATTCATTTGGTAACGATAATTATATACGTTTATCGTACGCAGCATCGGACGAAAATTTAATTGAGGCGCTTCGTAGAATGAAAGAAGCACTTGCAATCTTAAAATAGAACTAACAATTCAACTTCATTTGCTACAGAGTAAAAAATAATTAGGCTGTAGCAAATGATTTAAAAAAGAATATCAGCAGTACCTCCATCTATATTCTTTAGCCGATTTAGGGATCCAATAAAATTGAAAAGCTATTCGAGCGAAGTAAGTTTTCATTTGACCGTAAAATGATCTATTCCATACGTTAAAAAGCATTATTATGAATAATTTTTCATACTTTTGTATGCTTTTTGCTGCACTTTCATACAAGGTTAGTGTAAAATCATAAATATTGATTACAAATGAAATTATCACAATTTAAATTCAATTTACCCGAATCTCTTTTAGCCTCTGAACCTTCAGAACAACGTGACGAATCTCGTTTAATGGTACTGCATAAAGATACAGGTAAAATAGAACATAAAATATTCAAAGATGTTTTAGATTACTTTGACGATAAAGATGTCATGATCTTAAACGATACAAAAGTATTCCCTGCTCGTATGTACGGCAACAAAGAAAAAACGGGAGCTACTATCGAAGTTTTCTTGTTACGTGAATTAAACAAGGAATTGCGTCTTTGGGATGTATTAGTTGATCCAGCACGTAAAATACGTGTAGGAAACAAATTGTACTTCGGTGATGATGATTTGTTAGTAGCAGAAGTTGTAGATAATACTACATCAAGAGGTCGTACAATTCGTTTCTTATTTGACGGTACAGATGAAGAATTCCGCCGTAATATCGAAATTTTAGGTGAAACTCCACTTCCTAAATATATCAAACGTAAAGCTACGCCAGAGGATAAATTCAGATACCAAACTATTTACGCCAAAAACGAAGGTGCTGTTGCAGCCCCTACAGCGGGTCTTCACTTCTCTAGAGAATTGATGAAGCGTCTAGAGTTAAAAGGTGTAGATTTCGCAGAAGTAACATTACATGTTGGTCTTGGTACATTCCGAGCAGTCGAGGTCGAAGATTTAACAAAACATAAAATGGACTCTGAGCAATTTATCATCTCAGAAGAAGCAGCTCGAATTGTCAACAAAGGAATTGACAATAAACGTCGTATATGTGCTGTAGGTACCACTTCTATGCGTGCTATTGAATCATCTGTATCAGCAGATAGACATTTGAAAGCTGCTAATGATTGGACTAGCAAGTTTATCTATCCTCCATATGACTTTAGCATTGCGAACTCTATGATTACAAACTTTCATACACCTGAATCTACATTATTAGTTATGATTGCAGCATTCGCAGGTTACGAAAATGTAATGAATGCCTATGAAGAGGCAGTAAAAGAGAAATATCGCTTCTACAGCTATGGTGATGCTATGTTAATTATTTAAGGGTATTAAAGGATTATTATATATTTTTGAAGCGTGAATAGGCATACTATTCACGCTAATTTTTTTTGCGAATATAAATATATGTTACAACGAATCGTAATAATAGCAGCTGGAGGAACGGGTTCACGACTAAATAAGGATTTACCTAAGCAATACATGTTGCTCCAAGATAAACCTGTCCTTTTACATACCTTAAATATATTTGTAGATATTGCTGATAAAATAATAGTTGCGTTACATGCTGATATGTTTGATTATTGGAATGATCTATGCAAAACATATAATATTCATATCAAGCATGAAATTGTATTTGGTGGTAACACACGATTTCAAAGTGTCCAGAACGCAGTGAATTATATATTTGAGAATTATGGCGGATTAATTGGTGAAGAGACAACAATTGCAGTTCATGATGCCGCAAGACCGTTAACCCCAAAGGAGTTAGTGTCTCAGTCCTTTAAATTAGCAAGTCAAGGAAAGTCAAATGTATTAGCCTTTCAAAGTACTAATTCCATCCGAATAGGTTCTCCAGAAGAATCAATAGCAACTGATAGGAATAAGGTCTGGCAGATTCAAACTCCTCAGACATTTCCTGCATTCATATTACAGGAAGCATATCAACAAGCTGAATCAAAACTATTTACTGATGATGCTTCGGTAGTAGAAAAAATTGGAAAGCCAATCACACTGATTGAAAGTAATAACAATAATATTAAATTGACTTTCCAAAATGATTTTGAAATAGCTAATATGATTTTAAACAACGCTAAAAGTTAACTACCTCTAATAACTCTTAATAGAACAGCTATAATTGCCAGAACAAGCAATATATGTATGATGCCTCCTGTAACAAAACCTCCAAAAAAACCAACTAACCAAATAATTATTAATATAACCGCGATATAATACAATACGTTTCCCATAATGATAATTTTTAATTTAAATTAATTTTTTAATTTACTATCACTATAAGAACAATATCGAGAATCAAAAAGTTCAAATTTTAATAATCGCAATCAATCAGCAATTGATCATGCGCTACAAATACATTGTCAGGCAAAAGGCTACTTATATATTCATGCGTTCCAAAACGATGACTAATATGAGTCAAATAAGCTTTTTTAGGATTTATATCTTGAATAAATTGTAAAGCCTCTTCAAGTGTAAAATGTGAAATATGAGCCGCTTCTTGGAGTGCATTAATGACTAAAGTATCCACCCCTTCTAGATACTTACGAGACTCTTCCGAAACCGTCTTCGCATCAGTTATGTAAGCGAATTTACCAATTCTAAACCCCAAGACGGGCATCTTATAATGCATCACTTCTAAGGGTAATATTAGTTTATCAGCGAGTGTAAATGATCTTCCTGCTACTAATTCTTCAAGTTCCAGCTGTGGAACGCCAGGATACTTGTTACTTGAAAACGCATAATAAAACTCATTTTGAATGGCTTCCAAAGTAGGAGCATTAGCGTAGATTGTGAGCGGTTCATGTTGTAAATAGTTAAATGCCCTCACATCATCCAAACCAGCAATATGATCTTTATGCGAATGAGTAACGAGGATAGCATCTAAATGTTTGACATGTTCTCTCAACATTTGATATCGAAAATCAGGACCCGTATCAATGATAATATTATAGTTATCTAATTCTACTAAAATTGACGACCTCAAGCGCTTATCCTCTTTACGGATAGACTGACAGACAATGCAGTCACAAGCAATAACGGGGACACCTTGAGAAGTTCCAGTTCCTAAAAATCTAATTTTCAAATTGCTAGTCTTTTGGTTTAACTAATGTGAGATAAAAAAGCCAATACTTTTCTTCTAAATCATCCTTATTCACTTCAAAATCTTTCAAAATTAAAATTAGCGAATTAATTTTAATTTCCAAGTTTGAGAATTTATTAACGACAATCACTTTTGAATTTTGAATTACACAAGCTCCTGTCTTAAAGTTTCCTTTCTCATAACGTACTCTATAGCCTAATTGGGAAAAAAGATCCTCTATTTTATCTAAATTATATTGTGTTATCGAAATCACGAATCTACTATTACAAATACCTAACTTATAAATTACTGCCTTGTATCTTTATTTAACCACACTGTATCTACATAATTGCGAATAAATCCTATACCATAGGCTAAGAGTTGCGTATAGGCCGTCAAAACGGACAATACGGCCACTCGAATATCTTTAGTAATTAACAAGCTATGCAGAAATAAAAAGACAGTATATAGTAATAACAAAAGATCACCAAGTATAACTAAATCTTTTAAAACCTCTATTTGAGCGTATATAAAAAGATTCAAGACATTTAAAGCTAATAAGCTAAAAAAGCCAAGCGTAAAAATTGCGGGTAATAAATGAACAACTTTCATTTCCCCTGGATAAAGCCTATTAATGTCTACCCTACCTTTTCCAAAACCAACAATTTGTTTATAAAATTGCAATAAGCTTGTTCGTCTCTTATGGTAGACATACGCTTCCGGCACCAGTTCGACCTTATATCCAGCCTGAATCATACGGATACTAAACTCAATATCTTCTGATCTTCTAGATAATTTGTATCCTTGTGTTTCGGTCCAAACTTTAGCGGATATCCCCATATTGAAACTTCGTGGGTGAAATTGACCTATATGTCTTTTATTACCCCGTATACCCCCTGTTGTGAATGGAGAAGTCATGGAGTAGCTGATTGCTTTTTGTAGCTTAGTAAAAGTACTATGAGCAGCATCAGGTCCGCCATAAGCATCTAATGAATTATCTATAATTCTTTGGTGGACAACTTCCAAATAACGGGAAGGAACAATTACATCTGAATCAAAAACAACAAAAAAATCACCTTTAGCACGTGCAAAACCATAGTTACGAGCAAAGCCTTGTCCTTCATTAGGTTTAAAATAATAATGGACATCGAGCCTATCCCGATAAGAGTTGACAATATCTTTAGCATCTCTTGTTGAACCATCCTCTACAATAATCACCTCAAAATTCGTATACGTTTGTTCCACTAAGGAATTTAACAATTCACGAATTTCTTCAGGACGATTAAATAAAGGAATAACTACGGAGAAAAACATAGAAATATTATATAACTCTTTCGATGTGATATTTATTACGGTCTGTACTATTTCGAGAGACCAGCTCTGCAATAAAACCTGTTAAGAATAACTGCGTACCTATCATGATGGCTAACAATGAAAGATAGAATAACGGTTGATCTGTTACATTACGATACACTGTACCATTGGCAATGGATATTAATTTTTCAGCTATCAAATAGACAGTTATAAAGAATCCAATCATAAAACTTATAACACCTACAGGACCAAAAAAGTGCATCGGTCTTTTACCAAATTTACCAACAAAAAATATAGACATTAAATCTAAGAAGCCCTTCACAAATCGCCCTGGTCCAAACTTCGTTGTACCATACTTACGAGCTCTATGCTGTACTACTTGTTCTTGAATATTAGAAAATCCCGCCCATTTAGCTATCACAGGAATATAGCGGTGCATTTCACCATAGACTTCAATACTTTTCACCACATCCTTCTTATATGCTTTTAAACCACAGTTGAAGTCATGAAGATTAGTAATACCAGACATGCTTCGAGTAGCAGCATTAAATAATTTGGTGGGCAACGTTTTGGTCAATGGGTCATAACGCTTTTGCTTCCACCCGGATACCAAATCCGCTCCTTGATTCTTTACACGATCATACAATTCTGGAATTTCATCTGGACTATCTTGTAAATCTGCATCCATCGTTATTACGACGTCACCTTCTGCCGCTGCGAATCCGACATTTAATGCAGCAGATTTACCATAATTACGTCTAAATTTAATTCCAGATATTTGATTGTGGGATTCTTTCAATTCCTCTATAACCTTCCACGAACGGTCATTACTACCATCATCAACCAAGATGATTTCGTAGGAAAAGTTATGAGTAAGCATTACCTGCCTTATCCAATCCGTCAACTCTGGCAAAGACTCCTCTTCATTATATAAGGGAATGACTACTGAAATATCCATATAATAATTAGCTAAAAGCTAAGCTTTTTTTTGCTTAATGTGTGAACGAAACAAAAAAGCCAATACTAAAGCAAACACAAAGTTTAGTAAAAGGCTAATAAACATTGGAGGAATAACATTCTGAAAAGAAAGAGGTGCAAAGGCAAAATCACGATCTTGCTCGATAACGACAAGTTGCTGATCTATCTCATCATCTGTCGCACCCTTAGATTCCATATCCTCAATCTTCAAGTTCATCAAGTTTTGATAACTCCCTTCAATGGTATCTCTAGAAATAATTACCTTTTGGCACAGATTGATTCCCAAGGAGCTAACAATAATACTTGCTGCTAATAAAATATAAATACTCTTTAGAGCTCTAGAGAAAGTCCATAAATTACCATCGCGAGTTTTTAGTAAGTACACAAAACCAACAGGAATCACAATTGCTCCCAATATTTTAACAATAGTACTTACAAGAAACAAACTAGAATAGCTAGTGGCTGACTCTGTATAGTATATACTAAATACAGAAAACAAAACAGTAATAATACCTACAATAGCACCATAGATAATACCATCTCTTTTCTCTTGTTTGGACAACTCATTGACAGACATATCCTATCGATTAAAATTAGAGATTATTGCATAAATTGAAGTTTCAAAAGACTTATTGTTTGCGAAACTAGAGAATAATTCCAATTGTTCTTGTGTAGGATTTGGTTCATAGAAGAAAGATATTATTGGGTTAAACAACTCGTATAATTCTTCTTCCATATCTACAGATTTGGAAACTTTAGCAATTTCAGAATAATCAGACTCCACCAAAATTTGATTAGCAATTACTTTTTCATAGATACGGTATTCATCTTGAAATTCATCTTCTTCAACAAGTAAGAATTCTTTTAAGTAATCATCCAAATCTGGATCAATTTCCTCATCAGCGCACTCTTTCAAATACAAGAAAATATTTAACAACTCTGTTCCTCTGTCTAAAGTTTCTTCTTCAATTGACTCCCACTCTTCAGACTCTAGATAATCCTCCTCTAATTTTTGAACATCTTCAGCAAAGAAGTTGATCATCAACAAATCAAAACATACTTCTCTTAGCTCTTCAAAGGCTTGTTCATTATCAAATACATCGTCCATTAACTGAACCTTCTCCATAAAAGGAGCTTCCGTATTAAAAGCATTTTCAATTGCTTTTAAAAAAGATGTTGCATCTGTATTTTCTAAAGAAGCGTAAGCTTTAGCACCTGCTTCTATTGCATTTTTAACTTTTAAATCCATAACATTAATTATTTATAATCAACTGATTATTATTATAAACTAACTTAACTTTACCCGTCAACTCTTGTCCGAATAAAGGATTATTAGCACCTTTTGACTTGTTTGACTTTTCATCAAACGTCCATTTTTCTTTTACATCAAAGACTACTAAATTCGCCTTTTCTCCTTTTTCAAGAGTAGGTACATTCAAGCTTACTATTTTACGAGGGTTAATAGAAAGCTTCTCTACGATCTGCTCTTCTGTCAAACCTGCTAAACACAACATAGGAAGCACCGTTTGTAACCCTGTAATTCCATTCTTCGCTATATGAAATTCTACATTCTTGAATTCAATTTCTTGTGGTGTATGCTGAGAAACCACAGCATCAATAACTCCATCTTTTAGTCCTAGTAACAACGCCTCTACATCTTTAGAGGTACGCAACGGTGGGTTTACCTTATAATTAGAGTCAAATCCTTTAACAGTATCATCTGTGAATACCAAGTTATGCGCAGCAACATCACAAGTCACCTTTAGTCCTTTTGCTTTTGCTTCTTTAATCAAACTAACAGACTCTTCCGTCGAAATAGTCGTGAAGTGAATAGGGGCCTCATTATATTCAGCCAAAAACAAATCACGAGATACCATCAATGCTTCCGCCAAGTTAGGACTACCTTTCATCCCAAGATAAGTACTGACAATCCCCTCATTCATTTGAGCACCAGCAGAAATAGATTCATCTTGTGCAAAAGAAATAATCAAACCATCAAAACCTTTAGCATAAAGTAATGCTCTTCCCATTAACCCTGCCTGCTGAACAGATCGAGTACCATCACAAAAACCAATAGCTCCATTTTGCTTCATATCATAAAGTTCGGCAAGCTCATTACCTTCTCTTTTTTTAGAAATACTACCAATTGGATGCACATCTACAACATTGTTTTTAGCAGTATTAATAATCAATGAAACTTCAGATCTTGTATATATCGGCGGATTAGTATTTGGATGTATAGCGATACCCGTAAATCCTCCTGCAGCGGCAGCAGCAGTACCAGTTTGGATATCTTCTTTTGTTTCCAAACCCGGTTCGCCTATATTACTATTCAAATCAAAAAAACCAGGACTTACAACAGCACCTGCAACATCAACAACTTCAATACCCTCACCTCGAGTATCTATAGCGTTGTCAACATCTACAATTACACCATCTTGGATTAAGATATCTACCTGTTGACCATGGAGCTTATGCGAAGGAGATATGAGTTTGGCAGAAGTAATTAAGATTGAATTCATGGAGTCTGTAATATTATTTTAATGAAGTTTTTATCGATGAGAAATTTTGTAACCTGCAATATACATAAGCTCTCCTTAGTAAATTCTTGAGAGAGAAAAAAGCAAAAAAAAGAGTATAAATATATCGCTTCATTAAAAGACAAATGTACAAAATACCAATTACAAATATTGACTTTTATTTATCTTTCCCCCATTCAAAACTATCTATTCGCAAATCAGCTAAGGACAAGACACGATCTATGACTGTAGCCGCTAACTCTTCAAATGTCTGTGGGAGACTATAGAATGAAGGACTAGCTGGACATATAATTCCCCCTGCCTGTGTAACTAAGGACATATTATTAATATGAATAGCATTTAGTGGTGTCTCTCTTGTCACTAATATTAGTTTACGACGCTCTTTGAGTATTACATCCGCCGCTCTCGTAGTTAGATCGGAGGATATACCGTGTGCGATACGAGACAAAGTACCCATAGAACAAGGGACAACGATCATCGTATCAAAGCGAGCAGAGCCAGAAGCAAAGGGAGCCATAAAATCACCTTTGGAATAAAATCTAAATTTATACTCATTGTAAGCAGCATCTCCCAATTCGAATCGCCAAACATCTTTTGCATTATCTGACATCACAATACCTACTTCTTCAATCTGATCAGAGAGTAGTGCTAATTTATCTAATAATACTTTTGCATAAATAGATCCAGATGCTCCTGTAACCGCAACAACTATTTTTCGTTTCATAAAACAAAGCTATGAAAAAGAGATGAATAAGGGATAGGATATAAATTACCTAAAATATTGACATATCAATGTAAGAGGCATCAAAAAACAATAATCACCTACCTTCAAAAGAAATCCACATTTACAAATTACTAACATTTTAATGTTTTTAATCTTTTTTTCAGTTATTTAGATTAATCAATATAAAGAGATTATATGAATCTATCCATGTTAGAGCAATACATAGAAACAGGTAATTTCCAAGATTTGGAACTTTTATTAAACCGAAATCCTGAACTAGTCAACCTAAAGACTAGCCATGATATCTCGCCTCTACTATTAGCTTGTTATTACAACAAGCCTCAAATCATTCAGTCCATACTCAAATACATAAAAACGATTACAATTCATGAAGCTTCTGCAGTCGGTTTAAGAGATCATGTACAAATGATGATAGATTATAAAAAGGATGTAGTACATGAAATCTCTTCTAACGGTATATCTGCCTTAGGAATAGCTACACACTTTAAGAAAGAAGATATTGTCAAAATACTATTAACGCACAAAGCTGACCCCAACATACCATCACAAAGTGGGTATAGAATATTCCCATTACATATGGCGTTATTAGCTAATAACACTACTATAAGTAGGATGTTGATAGACTTCGGTGCTAATGCGAATACACCTCATCAATCTGGCTTGACTCCTTTACATATCGCAGTACAGAATGGGGATATTGAAATAATTATCCGACTATTAGAGGAAGGTGCTGATGTCTCAGCATTAACTCCAGAGCAAGAAACAGCTGCAG
The DNA here is from genome assembly GCA_947630335.1 of uncultured Sphingobacterium sp. Classification (GTDB taxonomy): domain Bacteria; phylum Bacteroidota; class Bacteroidia; order Sphingobacteriales; family Sphingobacteriaceae; genus Sphingobacterium. Next base: position 2,586 of record CANRHE010000022.1, on the reverse strand, counting down.
ATATAGCCGCTTCTAAAGGATTCTATGAAATAGCTGAAATTCTAAAAACAAATTAAGACTTCAAGATTGACAAACCTAAAGAACAATTTAAACAACGTTTTAAATCGCAATATTGACTTTTCAAATGTAATAATGCTTGGGAGTCAGAAGCTGTTAGACAATTGATACCATAGCGCCTAAAGGAATTTGTTATTTTATTCTTTTCAGGAGATAATAAATTTAGCCAGTTTAGGGCCTTATCTTTAGTAGCTTCTAATTTCATATACTCGCTATACGCAAAGAGTAGTGGTATGAAACAATTGATTGCCAAATGCACTTTAAAGCTTAAAGAAAAGCCTGTAGCATGATCGCTAGTCTCTTGTCCGAGTCTAAAATGACGTGTCCAATATTTATTAATTTGGGACATATCGATCTCTTTAAAAATAACAGACAAATCATCACATTCTAAAAGATAAGCAAACCAATAGGACTTTCTCGTGAGAAGACCAGCGAGTTGCCCTATTCGATAAGGAGGAAAATTAAAGGGTCTCATCCTTAAGAATCGCCATTGTGTTACTTCCATGACTTGCCAATGGTGGATACCCTGCAAATAATTATATTCATGGAGTAAGTTTTCTGAATATGAATCGTAAGAATGATCCAAAAAACCAGCCAAACCAAATAACATACTCTCCACCTTATGAGAATCCGTCCTATTCTTATGTAACCATTGCAAATCTATGCGCGAACACAGTTCTCCAAATGGTTCAGCATTCACTTTCATCCCAAAAGCTCGTCCCAAAAGGATTAAAAAAACTTTTTCCCAATCGTACACATGTTCCTTAGCCATTGAAAGGATAAAATCCGTTTTTTTTTCTAACCGTTCTACCGCTAGGCGTGACAATAAATTTTGAACAATAATTGATTTGACAGTAGGTAATTGGCTCTCACAAGGTATCCAACCCAAGTGGTTCAATAATAATTCATAACGCCCTAACAGAGAGTTATCCACAAAAGAGCTCAACACCAGAGTAGGCATAACAGTACCATCCGAACGATAAATATTTTGAGTAGTGGACTCCCACACGACGTGCAATATTACAGTATCATATGCTTTATCACAGTGATGATTATGTATTACCCAATCTCCCTCGTGCACATGTACTTCCACGTGTCCAGACCAAAAGGTATCACCAATATGCATACGTGCATATTCAAAATCGGGACCTGCATTCGAATTAAGGGATCCAACATTCTCAATATAAATTGATTCTCCAGTAGTTGTTTTTAAGTTAAGCGAATTAAAAAGTCTAAAGCGCCATATATAATGAAGTAAAACCTCACTTATTAATGCTTTACCTTTCATATCAAATCAAGTTAGGTTAATATTGAATAGGTAATTAGACCTGGTTAGGGTATACTCAAAAACCTATAATAAAATCATAACCTAAAGATAATGAATATATAAGTCAAATAAAAACGTAGTAGAATTATCGTATCTAAATATTGTAATAGTAATTCAGCGTATCGGTAGATATTTTCAACGTACAACTTTTTTCTACAGGTAACACAGGAGCTTTCATACCATCATCCCATGATGTATCACCAATGAATACCCGAGCTTCGTCCCATAATCCTGCCTCTATAAAATGATTAATTGTCTTCACTCCTCCTTCAATGATTATAGATTGGACATCCATTAAATATAACTGATACAAAATATTTTGAGGAAGATACAACTCAAAGTTCTCTAATGCGACATACTTTACGCCATCATTCCAATCCGTTTTATGTGCATTAAAAACAATCAAATCTGTTTCTTTATTTTGGTAAAGAGCATGGTTATCAGCAACTTGAAGGTCTTTATCAATCAATACGCGAATCGGAGACTTACCATTCCATAGTCTTGTATTTAATCTAGGGTTATCAATTAAGGCTGTACCAACGCCTACCAGTATAGCATCTTCCTCTGCTCGCCACTTATGCACTAATTGTTTACTTGCAGCATTTGTAATCCAGCGTTGAGTGCCATTTTTAGGAGCAAACATGCCATTACTCGTCTCTGCCCATTTTAAGATTACATATGGCCTAAACTTCGTTATTCTTGTAAAAAAACGTCTATTAACAAACCGACACCTATCCTCTAATACGCCTGTTACTACCTCAATTCCATGATCACGGAGTTTTTGAAGACCTAGACCATTCACTTTTGCGAAAGGGTCTAAACAGCCGACTACCACTTTAGCCACCTTATACCCTACCAACATATCCGCGCAAGGGGGAGTTTTGCCTGTATGTGCACAAGGTTCTAACGAAACAAATACCGTACTTTTCATCAATAACAACTTACCCTCTTCTTCTCCATACTGTTTCAACACATCATTCACCGCATTTACCTCTGCGTGCGCTCCACCATAAGGCGATGTATAGCCTTCACCAATAATAGAATCTTGATAGACAATAACTGCACCTACCATAGGATTCGGACTAACGGTACCAGCTCCCAAAACAGCAAGATCTAAGCATCGCAGCATATAATATTCATTCGTAAGCATACTACAAACTTATGCATTTTATAGTATTTTGATTAAAAAGCTTTTTTAATTA
>CANRHE010000021.1 GCA_947630335.1 uncultured Sphingobacterium sp. | reverse complement strand
TAATCGTGACATGCAATAGGCGTCTGTCACCTTATCTTCAAGAAGAGATTTCAGCCCTAGGCTATACTATAAAGCGTACATTCAATACGGGAGTAGAATTGCACGCTTCTATCAATGAATGTATAAAATTAAATTTGAATTTGCGAACCGCAAGTCAAGTTTTATATGAAATTGGCTCCTTTAAGGCTAAAGACCCAAAAGAGTTATATGAAAATCTTGTACAAATCGAATGGGAAAAAGTAATTCCTTTTGATGGTTATTTTACTGTAACTTCTACAGTACATAATGAATACATCACGACACCTTTATTTGCAAATGTAAAAGTAAAAGATGCTATTGTAGATAGAATTAAAGAGGTAAAGGGGGTACGACCGGACTCTGGTCCTGATATGCACAAGACGGTTGTTCATCTACATTGGATGGAAGATCGTGCTGAGATTTTCTTAGACACTTCTGGAGAAACTTTGGCAAAGCATAATTACCGCAAACATCCTGGTAAAGCACCAATGTTAGAAGCTTTAGCCTCTTCCACCATCATGGCTACTCAATGGGATGGCAAATCGCCATTTATAAATCCAATGTGTGGATCAGGAACTCTTGCTATTGAAGCTGCTTTAATAGCTCAAAAAAGAATGCCAGGTTTACAACGGATGAATTATGCGTTTATGCATATTATTGGTTATGACGAAGAAATATTTTTTGAAGAAAGAAGATATATAAAAGATATAGCAGACAAAACTAATATTCCCAAAATAATTGCTTCGGATATTTCTGATCAAGCTATTGAAATTGCAAAAATGAATGCAAGAACTGCAGGTGTCGAGCATTTGATTGAATTTGAAGTTTGTGATTTTGAAAGTACAACAGTTCCTGATGAACCAGGCGTCATTATGTTTAATCCTGAGTATGGAGAAAGGCTAGGTACGCATAGTAAACTAGAAATCACTTATAAACGCATGGGAGATTTCTTGAAGCAGCAATGCAAAGGATACAAAGGATACGTATTCACGGGGAATCCTGATTTAGCTAAAAAGATTGGATTGAGGGCATCCAGAAGATTTGAATTTTTTAATGGTAAATTAGACTGTCGCTTGTTACAATACGAGCTATATGACGGCAGTAAAGAAAATAAATAATTACACGAGATAAATGAATTTCTATCTCTTGTAATTCCTCAAGCGAGTACATAAGAATTAATTCTTATGTACTCGTTTTTGAAAAACAGAAGTAATGTAAACTGTAAAAATAGGAAACATCATCATTCCTACAGCGGCTAAAACTACTGTAAGAACTCGCCCAGCAATAGTCGTTGCATAAATATTTGATCCCACAGTTGTTACATTCATAAATGCCCACCATAATGCATCAGAGTAGTCCATTACCGCAGGATTAACAAATCGCTCTAAAGTAAAAAATAGTAAACTTGAAAAATATACTGTGGCTAATAACATAGTAACATAAGAAATTAATAAGCTAGTAACCTTACTTTTTGTAAAACGCCCCACAATAATGGCTAAAGCATATCCTCCACGAAGTAAAGGAACAAACCTCACGAAATAAGCAGTCTCCGGCGCCAGAGGAATATTATAATAGTCGATGATATTATTATAAGGAATCGATATTAGTAAAAAAATAAAATGTGATACAAAATACTTCCAACGATCGGGGGCAAAAAATAATTCTAGAAAAAATACAAAAAGAAAAAAAAGACAAATCCACAATTGGGTCTTTAAATAGGATCTCTCCGTTTGAAATGGCACATTATTAAAAGTGTCTATTGAAATACTAACAACCAAAAAAAGAGATAAAATTAATACTATAACATGGAGTAGATTATAAACATCTTGCTTAATTGTATCAAAACTTGGCACTGTTTCATTCATATAAAAAAAGTTAATTATTAGAGTTTAAATTAAGTCTAACACACAAGCAACACATTTGTTAGCAAAATGTTTAAAAAAAATAATATTGATCAGTATCTTAGTTAAAGAATAAACTAAATATGACGTACATAGACAAAACAGTTACTTTTGTTAAAGATAAGCTTAAAGGAGCTGAATCTGGCCATGACTGGTGGCACATTTATCGCGTGTGGAACAATACCAAATTAATTTTAGAAACAGAAGATGCTGATAGATTAGTCTGCGAACTAACTGCTCTTCTACATGATATAGCTGACAGTAAATTTAATAACGGGGACGAATCAATTGGACCACGGATTGCTGGTGAGTTTTTATTGAGTATAGGAGTTGAGTCAAGGATAATAGAACATGTGCAAAATATAATAGCAAACATGTCATATAAAGCTTCATTAGGTGAAGTAAATTTTCATTCTAAAGAATTAGAAATTGTACAAGATGCCGACCGACTCGATGCCATTGGAGCCATTGGAATTGCGCGGGCATTTAATTATGGGGGATATAAAAACCGAGAGATACATAATCCTAACATTAAAATAGAAAAAAAAATAGAAAAAGAAGCTTACAAAAATAGCACTGCTCCTACAATCAATCACTTTTATGAAAAACTCCTACTATTGAAAGATAAAATGAATACATCAACAGGAAAAAAAATTGCTGAGCAAAGACATATTTATATGGAGGAATTTTTAGATCAATTTTATGCAGAATGGGAAGGTGAGCGATAAATTAAAACCGTTGCAACAATATAATTACTATTAGTAATATAGTATTAAATTAACCTAAACTAAATAAACTACACCTAATTTAGCAAATAAAACAAATAATTATGAAAGCAATTATTTTTATACTGACCTGTTTAATAATGACATTTAATTCTAATGCACAAACCACCAAAATAATAGCTCATCGTGGTGCATGGAAAAACACAAATGCACCTCAAAACTCAATTGCTGCATTAGAAGAAGCAATAAAGGGTAAGTATTGGGGTTCCGAATTTGATGTGTGTCTAACAAAAGATGATGTATTAATAGTTAATCATGACAATGATTTCAAAGGAATTGACATTGCAACGTCAGAATCGAAAGACTTATTGAATCAACGTCTAAGTAATGGCGAAAAAATCCCTACAGCTAAAGAGTACATGCTTGCAGGAATTAATCATCCCATAAAAATGATCTACGAAATTAAACCTAACAAACTCGGAAAAGAACGGACTATAAAATCAACAGAATTATCATACAAGTTAGTAAAAAACTTAAAAGCCCTTCAACAAACTATATTTATCTCATTTAGTTATGACGCTTGTTTAAAGCTGAGAGAAATGGATACAAACGTCCAGATTCAATATTTAGGTAATGACAAATCTCCTAAACAATTACACATAGATAAAATAACAGGTTTAGACTTTAATATTGGCGTTTATAAGAATCATCCAGATTATATAAAAGAAGCAAAAAAATATAATATGCAAACGAATGTATGGACTGTAAATGATGCAGAAACTATGCGTCATTTTATTGAACAAAATATTGATTTTATCACTACAGATGAACCAGAATTATTAAAACAATTATTAAAATAATGAAAGTACTATTTTCCTTTGTAGCTATCTGCTATTCTATTTCTCTCTATGCTCAACAATTAAATGTAGCTACATTCAATATACGTTTAAAAACTGATAACGATGTCGGTAATATGTGGATTGATCGAAAACAAGCAGTAACTAACCTGATAGTTTTTCATGAATTTGATATTTTCGGAATACAAGAGGGGTTTATTGATCAAGTTACTGATATGCAATATCAATTGCCAGATTATGCATATATTGGAATAGGTCGTGATGATGGCAAACAAAAAGGAGAGCATTCAGCTATTTTCTATAAGAAAGATCGTTTCAAATTAGTAAGGAGTGGAACATTTTGGCTTTCAGAAAAAGACATTTCACTTCCTAACAAAGGGTGGGATGCCGCCCTTCCTAGAATTTGTACATGGGGAGTATTTAAAGATAAAAAAAATGGAAAACAGTTTATCTTTATGAATACTCATTTTGATCATGTTGGCGTAGTGGCACGGACAGAAAGTGCTAAGCTTATTTTAGAAAAAGCAAAAGAACTAGCAAAAGGACTTCCCTTAATCTTGACAGGTGATTTTAACATTAACCAACAAAATGAAGCCTATTTTACATTAGCGAAAAGTGGAATTGTAGAAGATGCTTATGATTTAGCGCCCATAAAATACGAACCAAACTCTACCTTCAATGGATGGGGTAAAGGCATCAAAAATAATGAAAGAATAGATCATATTTTTGTTACTAAACCATTTAAAGTACTTAAGTATGGGATATTAACAGACACTTATATGGGTAAGTTTCCTTCAGATCATTTCCCTGTATTTGTACAGCTAATTTGGTAAAACTAACCTAGGCACTACACAATAATCAGTGCACTCAAAGAAAAAGGAAGCTTATATAAGCTTCCTTTTTCTTTACAAAAATTATACTTTCCTCCCCAGATTCTTTTATAAATTTGCACTGATAAGAATATAGATCATAACATGGATACATCGACAATAAATAATATAGCTAAATTTGAAGTAGCAGAACGTTTTATACGCTATGTACAAATTGACACACAATCAGATGCAAATTCTGTAACTTTCCCTTCTACAGCAAAACAACTCAACCTCAGTAAAGTATTATTAAATGAGCTGTTAGAAATGGGTGTCAATGATGCTCAACTTGATGAAAACGGATATGTATATGGCACTATTCCTTCTAATACAGATAAAAATGTACCTGTAATTTGCTTCTGCTCACATGTAGACACCTCTCCTGACTGCTCTGGTTCAAATGTTAAACCTATAGTACACAGTAATTACCAAGGTCAAGATATAATTTTACCCGATGACAATTCAATTATTATCAAATTATCGGAACATAAAGACCTTGCCGATCAAATTGGAAATGACATTATTACAGCATCTGGAACTACTCTACTAGGTGCGGATGATAAAGCTGGGGTTGCTGAGATTATGGATGCAGCCCGTATATTAATAAACAATCCAGAAATCAAACATGGTGACATCAAAATTCTTTTTACACCTGATGAAGAAATTGGAAGAGGTGTCGACTTTGTTAATTTACAAAAATTAGGGGCGCAATTCGCTTATACTATGGATGGCGAACGTGCAGGTACTATTGAAGATGAAACATTCTCCGCTGATTCGGCTAAGGTTACAATTCATGGTGTATCTGTTCACCCAGGTTTTGCAAAAAATAAAATGCAGAGCGCAATAAAGATTGCTTCCAAAATAATTGACTCTTTACCTACAGACAGACTTTCTCCAGAGAGCACATCTGGGAAGGAAGGTTTTGTTCACCCTACTAGTATATCGGGAACTGTTGAGAAGGCGACAATTGATTTTATAATTCGTGATCATTTAACTTCTAACCTTCAAAAACATGAAACTGAATTAGAGGATGCTGTCAAAAATATTATTTCCCAATATCCAAATACCACCTACACTATTGAAATAAAAGAACAATACCGTAACATGAAAGAAGTACTTGATCAGTATCCTCAAATCATGGAAATTGGCCTTGAAGCTATTGAACGCGCAGGGATGAATCCTGAAAGAAGAAGTATTCGTGGAGGTACTGATGGTTCACGACTATCATTTATGGGATTACCTTGTCCAAATGTATTTGCTGGAGGCCACGCATTCCATGGTAAAATGGAATGGGTAAGTATACAAGATATGGAGAAAGCAGTCAAAACAATTCTTCATATTGCGACACTTTGGGAAGAAAAAGCTTAATATTAAAGTTTAACTACAATACACAGCAAATGAAAAACGATGTTTTAAATGCAATTCATTATCGTAGAACGGTTAATCAAAACAGTTTTACTGATCAAGATATCTCACAAGAAGATCTTCTGACTATACTAGAAGCTGCAAACGCCGCTCCTACGCATAAGCGAACACAACCTTGGCGTTTTGTGATTTTCCGAAAAGAAGGTCTTGAGCGTTTAGGGACAGAACTAGCTCGTATATACAAGTCGATCACGCCTACTGAAAAATATAGTGAAACCACAGAACTAAATATGACTAAAAAAGCAACAGCTTCAAATGTTGCTATAGCGATAATTGTCAACTATACAGGTGACGTACCTGAATGGGAAGAGTTAGCTGCTACAGCTGCCTCAGTGCAAAATATATGGTTAGCTTCGCATTCATTAGGTATTGGTGGGTATTGGGCTACTCCAGGTTTAATCAATCACTTAGACAACTTTTTGAATCTAGAAGAAAATCAAAAGTGTATAGGAATTTTCTATTTGGGCCACCATACAGCAGAGTCAAGAGAGCCGGCGCGAACACCAATACAAGATAAGATTCGTTGGGAAGAATAATTTCCAGTAATTAAATATATAAGTAAAGGGTCAGCTATTTAGCTGACCCTTTACTTATATATTTATATTAAGAACTTTTACAGATTGAGAGCTTTGATCTCTAGTACAAAATGAGCTTTACTCCCATTCCATTGTATTTTGTTACGTAATAAATCCACAAGCTCTTCATCATATTCATACCCTTCACCAGATACTCTAATATTCGACATGTTTTTATTCGAATCAATCTCAAACCTTATATCAAGAGTCCCCTTATAGCCTTGATTATTTCCGTAGCCTGAATGTAGGATTTTATATAATTCTCCCCATCCTCCTATAGGTATTATGTCATTTTCTGATCTAAACGGAACGACACTATAATCATATACACTTTCACTAACAATCACTTCTCTGAAAGTGGGTACAGACTGTTTCGGAAAATATCGAATTACTAATAAAGTACAGACAGTAATAAACATAACTCCCGCGGTCAATCCAATAGCTAACCGCTGCCAATTATAAAACCGTATATCTCGACGATCGGAATAATTGTGTAAACGATTTGACAACCTTTTTTGAAGGAGGCTCAATTGATTTATATCCACACCATTCTGTAACTTATAGCCATCAATCGCATCTTGCAAAAAAGGGTCTTCTAAAGCTTCTCGCTCCAAAGAGTACATATCTTCTTTAGACATTAAACCACTAACATAGTTATGAATTCGTGACAATTGATAATTATTTTCCATGTCCGTTATTTTCCAAACAAATTTTTAAGTTTCGTTTACCATTTTGAATAGCGCTTTTTACTTTATTCATTTCTAAACCAGTTTGTTCAGATATATCTTTATAGCACTTTTGCTGCAAATAAAATAAACGTACACATATTTCTTGATCTTCTTTCAAGGATTTTAGACAGCTGTCTAGTCGTGCAAAATCTTGTTCCTCCCACCTGTCTTCATGACTATTATTTAGCTTTTGCTCACTCTCATACCAATAACTTTCGATATCAACATGAGGGTTACGCTTATCCTTACGCAATTGCATTAAACAAAAATTCTTAGCATAAACATATAACCAGCTTTTAAAATTATCTACTTTATGTATACGCAGCTTTACTATCAGTTCTTCAAAGATTTGCATTACCGCATCATTACTTCGCTCTTGATTTTCTAAATATTTATAACAAACACCGTACAATAATGACATATAAGGAGCGAATAATTTCCCTAATACTTCTAGGTTTCCCGTAGTTTGATAATTCGATAAAAGCTCCTTTTCATTCATATACAATTCTGTTCATTATAATGATGCAGGTAACTAAAGTATTCCATAAAAATATTAAAACAAAAGCAATGCAATAATTAATGTCACTATTATATTAAATGTTTGAGCTATAACAAATGCGTACAAAGGCTTTTTGTTAGAGTGAATAAACAACTCCTTAAAATTAGTCTCTAAGCCTATTGAGGTGAATGCCAAAACAAACCAAAGGCTCTGTAAACTCTTTAGACTACCTTTTACCATTTCATTCTTTTCCGGTGATACAAAAAATGAAAAAAGTAGAGAAACAAATACAAACCCTAGAACAAATTTGGGAAAACGCTCCCAAATAACTTTTAATGTCGGTTTTTCCCTTTGCACCTCATCATCTACTGGTTTAGTATAAGTCCAATAAATACTTATTGCAAAAGCTGCTATTCCTAACAATACATTTTGAGAGAATTTAACTATGGTACTAATCTTCAACGCTTCTTCGCCAACCAAAGATCCCGACGCGACTACAGCCCCAGTAGTATCTATAGAACCTCCTAACCATGCACCTGTAACTTCTTGTGAAAGCCCCATCCATTCTGCCATGTAGGGCATAAAAATCATCATTGGAATAGCTGTAATTAAGACTAATGAAATGACGTATGAAAGTTTTTTATTATCGCCTTTGATTGCTCCAGAAGTAGCGATTGCTGCCGAAACACCACATATAGAAACTGCACTAGATAACATCAAAGACATCTCTCGATCTATTTTAAGTTTCTTACATATCCAAAAAGCAAAATACCACACTGAAATAACAACAACTAAGGCTTGAATTAAACCTAGAGAGCCTGCTTTAAGAATATCACCGAAAATAACTGTCGTTCCTAACAAGATAAGTCCAATTTTAACATATAACTCAGTACTCAACGCAGCTGTAAACCAAGTGGGTAATTTGAAAAAATTACTTATTACCAATCCAATTCCTAAAGCAAATATCACAGCCTCCAAGTTATATTCCATAACTAGGGAGTTTCCCGCAATGATTAAAGCCAACAATGTCAATATAAAAACAACAGGAAACACAATCAATAAAGCATTAAGATTCTTTCGAAGCATAAGTGCTCCTCCTATAGCAGCACTATACACTAATAAAAACTGCTGGCCAATTTTAATTAAATTATCTTTCGATAGAACATCACTTTTTAATGTATTAAAAGAATTCCAGTCATAATGGGGTTTGGGTATTATTACCCCTGCAAGTCCTAAAAAAACGATAGCTAATCCAAGGATTACAACTACCCAATCTTCAGTAAAATAAATAGCTTTTTTAGCTGACATATAATATTTAGGTTATTTAAGTAACAAATTTTTAATTGCAGTACCCGTGTGTGAGAACTTAAATTCAAAGCCTTCTTTGATTGTAACAGAGCTAGCAACAGGAACCGAATCTAATAATAGTGAGGAATCTACACCTTTTAGAAAAGCACCTATTTTAGCCATAAAAACAGGTAAAGGAAGTCCCATTGAAATACCTACTTCTTTTCGAAAAGATTGCATAAAAGCTTGGTTTGATACTGGTAAAGGCGTACATGCATGATAAATCGAAGACACCTTATCTTTCTCTATTAGCCAAACTAATAATCGTACAAAATCAACATGATGGATCCAATTCATCATTTGTTTTCCATCTCCTACCTGACCGCCTAATCCAAGTCGAACTAAGGGGACCAATTCTGAAAAGAAACCTGAATTTGGTAATAGCACAGGGCTAACACGTAAAACTACTTGATCTATCCCATCCAATTTGTGAGAAAAAAACATTTCTTCCCAATCCCTAGATAACTCTGCTAGGAAACCATTTCCCACAGCTTTACTACTTTCGTCCTGAATAGTTGATAATCCATTAAAAATTGAAACACCTGAAAAATTAATCCAACGTATAGGTTTACACTTTAAATTAGTTAATGCTTCTCCTAAGACTTTTGTAGGTAACAAGCGGGAAGTACGCATCTCGGCGCGATTCCTCTTTGAAAAACGACACTGAATACTTTTTCCTGAAAGATTAATTAGTGTATCTATACCCTCTAAAGAATTCACCCATTCACCTAATGTTTCACCATTCCAATATACATATCTTACCTGTTTATGATCCTGCTCAGCCTTGCTCCTCGTCAAGACAATTACATCCCAACCTTTGGCTATAAAAGCCTTTATTAACAATTGGCCTAAAGTACCAGTACCTCCAGCTAAAACTATTCTTTTCATAATTTATAAATCTATTGAAAGTCCATAATGATCTTTCAAAACCACTTTCGCAGCTTGAAAACCACACATTCCGTGTACGCCACCTCCTGGAGGTGTTGATGAAGAGCAAAGATAAACTTTGCTATTTGAAGTTCTATAAGGTGTTAAGGAAAAAGAGGGTCTTGTATAAAGTTGTCGGATATCCATGATACCACCATTAATATCTCCTCCAATATAGTTTGGATTATATTCTTCCATTTTTCTAGGAGAAAAAGTGTGTTTTGCTAATATTGTATCTTTAAAGCCAGGAGCAAACCGTTCAACCTGCCTCTCAATTTCTGATGTATAATCATATTCGCTTCCGTGAGGAACATGACAATATGCCCATCCAGTATGGTATCCTTGAGGAGCACGTGATTTGTCAAACACACTTTGTTGCGCATATAATACAAAGGGGCGCTCTACAATACTTCCTTGATGTGTCTTTTTCTCATAGTGAGCAATTTCATTAAATGTCCCACCAAGATGTACTGTTCCTGCTTTTTTCACTGCTTGATTACTGAATGGAGCTGGTTCTGATAAGGCCCAATCTACTTTAAATACACCCATCCCCTGCCTAAATTTCTCTAGCATTTTCCTATAAGCTGATGTAAGTTCAACACCTTTAATTTGTAATAATTGCTTCGGTGTGATATCGAAAATTAAAATATTATGTGCAGGCAAATCAATAACATCTTTGACCCAAACCCCAGTTTGAACCTTTCCGCCAATTGAAAAATAGTAGGAAGATAAAGCATCAGCAATTGATTGGGAACCACCAACAGGAATTGGCCAACCAAAACGATGACCTACGGCCATCAACATCAATCCAATTGAAGATGTTGTCCAATGAGATAAGGGCTGAATACCATGAGCACACATACCTGCCCAAAGTCCTTTAGCCAAATCTTCTTTAAAAACCCTCGCTATCCAATCCGCCGGTAATAATCCCTTTACACCAAAAGAAATCAAATCCATGGGATGCTTTGGGACACGCAAAGGTCCCAAAGCATCATGAATTAAATTAGGTAATTTTGTAACTATATGTTGAAATAAGCGAAGATAATTATCCTTATCCGAACCAAATTGTTCGGCAGTCTGGTTAATATCAGAGTATAAAATAGCAGCGGCTCCATCATCAAAAGGATGTGCTGCTGCATAAGAAGGTTGAACAAACTTTAATCCGTAATCAGATAGTGGTAGTCGTTGAAAAAAGGGTGATGCCAAAGCCATAGGATGGATAGCAGAACATACATCATGTTTAAAGCCTGGTAATGTAAGTTCTTTTGTTCGCAACCCACCTCCTATAGAATCTGAACCTTCAACTATTAATGTATTTAGGCCTTGTTCTTGCAGTGTAATGGCGGCTGCCAAACCATTTGGCCCAGATCCAATAACTATAGCATCATATTTTTCCACCGAAAATAAACTTAAATGTTTTTAAATTTAAACGACCTTAAATCTACAACATATAATGAAAAGAAAACCCACAAATACTTGTGGGTTCGTAACTATTATGTTTCATCTAAAAACAATATTTATTCTCTTCGATCAGTTTTTGTGCTATTCTTTGACGAGCTTCTTTAATATTAAAAGGTTTTGCTTTTGTAAACCTTCTTAACCCCACTAACATCATATTCAATTCGTCTCCTTCAGCAAAGGAATACAAAGCTTCTTTACCTGCTACACTTACTTTATCTATCGTTGTATATAAATATACTTTAGCCATATCCATAGCCAACGCGGCGGCAGCATCACCTTTGGTATGAAACAATTTCTCTGCACGAAGCATTACCGACTCAGCTATATATATATATCCTATAATATCAGCTATATTCATTAATATCTCTTGTTCTTTAGCAAGGGTCATCATTAACTTCTGAACTGCCGATCCTGCAATTAATAGGCCTGTCTTTTTCAAATTAGCAATAATCTTTTTTTCGGCAGAAAATACTGCATCATCTTCGTCCATGAAATCTGGAATAGACAACAATTCACTAGCTACAGCCTGTGCAGGCCCCATCAGATCCAACTCCCCTTTCATAGCTCTCTTCAATAACATGTCGACGACTAACATACGATTAACCTCATTCGTTCCTTCAAAAATCCGATTAATCCTAGAATCTCGGTAAGCTCTTTCCATTGGTGCTTCTGCCGAGTACCCCATGCCCCCATAAATTTGCACCCCCTCATCTACAACATAATCCAACATCTCTGAGCACCAAACTTTAATAATAGCACATTCAATTGCAAACTGCTCTACAGATTTCAATTTTGCTTTTGATTCTTCCATACCTTCCTCCACTAATGCATCATAAGCATCATCTATATTTTGTCCTGCGCGATAAGCTGCAGATTCTGTAGCAAATAGACGGATGGCCATCTCAGCCAACTTGTATCGGATAGCTCCAAATTTAGAAATTGGCAAACCAAACTGAATACGTTCATTCGCGTAGTTTACTGCTTTTGAAATTACAGAACGAGCAGAACCAATAGTAGCAGCGCCAAGTTTTATACGCCCAATATTCAAAATGTTAACTGCAATTTTAAAACCGTTCTCTCGGTCAGAGAGCATATTCTCCACTGGAACATGACAATCATTAAAGAAAATTTGTCTTGTTGAGGAACCTTTGATTCCTAATTTATGCTCTTCAGGATTCATAGTAATGCCTCCAAAATCCTTCTCTATAATAAAAGCTGTTAAATTTTTATCATTATCAATCTTTGCAAAAACTATAAATACATCAGCAAAACCTCCATTTGTAATCCACATTTTTTGACCGTTAATCAAATAGTGCGAACCCTCAGCATTTAATTTAGCAGATGTACAACCAGAATTTGCGTCTGATCCTGAGTTAGGTTCAGTAAGACAATATGCGGCTTTCCACTCTCCTGAAGCTAATTTTGGAATATATTTTCTCTTTTGTTCATCATTACCATAATATAAAATAGGTAAAGTACCAATTCCAGTATGAGCAGAAAGAGCTACTGCAAAAGAAAACCCTCCTCCTACAGCTTCAGCAACCAACATGGATGTGTTAAAGTTTTTACCAAATCCACCATATTCCTCAGGAATCGAGACACTCAACATACCAAGTTCTCCTGACTTGTCCAACAAACTCTCCATCAATCCTTCTTCTTGATTATCAATACGATCCAACTTATTAAGAACTTCTGAATCTAAAAAATCAAGACAGGTCTGGCGAATCATTCTTGCCTCTTCATCAAATTCTTCTGGAATAAAAATGTCGGTATATGGTGTTTCTTTAATAACAAATTCACCACCCTTGATTACTGTTTTAACGCTCATAATCCTATTATTTTTATATTGAGCTTTCACTCAACAAATTAAAAAACTCTGTTTATAATACTTCAAAAACACTTTTAATATATCACTTCAAAAATACCGGCTGCCCCCTGACCAGTACCCACACACATGGTAACCATACCATATTTTTTACCTCTACGCTTCAGCTCATTTAAGATTTGTACAGTTAACTTTGCACCAGTACACCCTAAAGGATGCCCTAAAGCAATTGCACCACCATTTACATTCACTTTTTCCTCATTCAATCCAAGCTCTCTAATAACTGCAAGAGATTGAGAAGCAAAAGCTTCATTCAGTTCAATTAAATCTATATCCTCTTGACTTAACCCAGCCATTTCTAAAGCCTTTGGAATAGCGACAATGGGTCCAATTCCCATAATCCTTGGAGGTACCCCTCCCACTGCATAAGAAATTAACTTAGCAATAGGTTTGATTCCTAACTCTTTAACTTTACGCTCAGACATAACCATAACAAAGGCTGCGCCATCTGAAGTTTGTGAAGAATTTCCAGCAGTTACACTTCCTCCAACAGAAAACACTGGACGTAGCTTATGTAAAGCTTCTAATGTAGAATCAGCTCGCGGACCCTCATCTGTGTCCACAATATATTCACGAGTAGTAATCTTACCCTCTTCTAAATATTTTTCATTAACTTTTATAGGAACTATCCCCTCCTTCAAATACCCATTTTGGACTGCTACAATTGCTTTTTGATGAGATTTTAATGCGAAAGCATCTTGATCTACTCTGGAAACATTAAAATCATTTGCTACCGCTTCTGCAGTTAATCCCATACCCCAATACCAATCTGGATGTTCTTTAGCGACAGTAGGATTAGGTACTATTTTCCAACCGCCAAATGGCATTCCTGACATAATCTCGGCACCGCCTGCAATAATAATATCAGCCATTCCCGCCTTAATCTTTGCTGTGGCCATTGCAATGGTTTCCAAACCAGATGCGCAATAACGGTTAACCGTTACACCAGGCACTTTGTCCGTATCCAATCCCATTAAAGAAATAAATCTTGCCATATTCATTCCTTGCTCCGCTTCTGGCATTGCGTTACCAACAATGACATCATCAATGCTATCTTTATCTACCTGAGGAAGGGATGCTAATAAATATTTTATCACTTCAGCTGATAGTTCATCCGCCCGCATAAACCGAAAACCTCCCCTAGGAGCTTTCGTTACTGCTGTACGATATCCTGCTACAATATATGCTTCCATATAATTTTAGTTTATAGAATTAATTAATTACGCAATGCTTTTCCTTTAGTCAACATATATTGGATACGCTCCAAAGTTTTCCTTTCGCCACATAACTCCAAAAAAGCCTTACGCTCTAAATCCAATAAATATTGCTCCGACACCTCCGTCGGCATAGATAGATCACCACCACACATAACCCACCCAAGCTTTTCTGAAATTTTCTTATCATGATCGGATATATATTTACCCTCTCGCATAGAATCAGCTCCCACATATACTATTCCTAGCCCCTGTTTTCCTAACACTCTAATGTCTACTCGCGGAATAGGTGGTACATATCCTGCTTGAGCTAATTCTAGAGCTTTAGCTTTCGCGTCTATCAACAATCTTGAACGATTCATTGTAATGGCATATTTACCTTGCTGTAAGTACCCTAATTCAAAAGCTTCAACTGCAGATGTAGAAACCTTTGCCTGGCCTACAGTCAAAAAACGATCCTTCAATGTATTTTGAACTATTTGATTATCTTTATATTCATCCGATGCCCGCAAAGCAAACTCTTTAGAACCACCACCTGCAGGGATAACACCTACACCAAACTCAACTAAACCCATGTAAGTCTCTGCATGTAATTGAACAAAATCCGCATGCATTGCAAATTCGCATCCCCCTCCTAAAGTTAATTGAAAAGGAGCAACTACAACAGGGATTGACGAATACCGCAAACGCATAGAGGTGTTTTGAAACATTCTTATAGCCAAATTGAGCTCATCATAATCCTGCTCAACCGCCATCATAAATATCATTCCGATATTTGCTCCTGCAGAAAAATTCTTTCCCTCATTTGAAATAACTAATGCGTGATAATCCTTTTCAGCTAGATCAATAGCCTTATTAATACCCTGAATAACATCCCCCCCTATTGTATTCATTTTAGTATGAAATTCACAATTCAAAACACCGTCTCCTAAATCAATTATATTAACACCCGAATTTTTCCAAATAGTATTAGTTTCGCGAATATGATCTAGAATTATAATATCTTCGGCACCAGGCATAACCTTATAACTTTTTGATTGAATGTCATAGTAATGACGGACGCCATTAACTACGGTATAAAAAGATTCTACTCCAGCGTCCAACATCTCATTAACCCACGTAGACACCTCTCCAGATTGTCCAGGCAAAAGCTTATCAACGTCTTTAATTTTTGTCAGCGTATCTCTTACGCCTAAGGCATCCCATACTTCAAAAGGCCCAAGTTCCCAGCCAAAGCCCGCACGCATTGCATCATCAATACGGAAAAATACGTCTGTAATTTCAGGTACACGTTTTGACACGTATTCAAACAAAGGATAATACATAGCTCTAAATAGCTCCCCTGCTCTATCTTTTCCTTGTTCAAAAACTTTCATCCTCTCTCGTATGTCTTCCACCAATTTAGTTGCTTCCAAAGTAGCTGATTGTACTTTTACTTGTGGCCTATACGACATGGTATTTAAATCCAGGACACGAATTTCGGATGCTCCATCTTGCGTTTTCACCTTTTCATAAAAACCTTTATTTGATTTCTCACCGAGCCAATTATTTTCAGTCATCTTTGAGATAAAAGAAGGCAAAGAAAAAATATTTCTTGCTTCATCATTAGGGGCATTTTGGAATAAATCATTCGCCACATTCACTAAAGTATCTAAACCAACAATATCAGCTGTACGAAATGTCGCTGATTTAGGGTGTCCCATGGCAGGCCCTGTATACTTGTCAATCTCTTCTACGGTCAAGTCCAAGCGTTCAGCAAGATGAGTAAGTGCTAACATAGAATAAACCCCTATTCTATTCCCTATAAATGCAGGTGTATCTTTACATAAAACCGCCGTCTTACCAAGCTTTCTTTCTCCAAAATCCACTAAAAAATCAATCACCTCTTTTTTCGTAAAAGAAGTAGGAATAATCTCTAAAAGTTGTAAATAGCGTGGGGGATTAAAAAAGTGTGTTCCACAAAAATGAGATTTAAAATCGTCAGATCGACCTTCTGCTATTAAATGAATCGGAATACCAGAGGTATTAGAACTAACTAAAGTGCCAGGCTTTCTATATTCCTCGATCTTCTCAAAAACAGACTTCTTAATATCTAATCGCTCTACAACGACTTCTATTATCCAATCAGCTTGAGAAATTTTACACATATCATCTTCAAAATTTCCAGTAATAATTCTGTTAATGTAATTATTACTAAACAAAGGTGAAGGACTTGACTTTATTGCCTTATCCAGCGAAGTGTTTACAATACGATTTCTCACTTCGCGATGTTCTAAAGAAAGTCCCTTTGTTTTTTCAGAAATTAAGAGGTCTTTTGGAGCAATGTCCAACAGCAATACCTCTATTCCAATATTTGCAAAATGACAAGCAATTCGGGATCCCATAACTCCAGAACCTAATACAGCTACTTTTTTAATACTTCTCTTCATATCCTACAAATTTTAGATTTATATCATACTTCTAGCATAGACTCATATGCATTTGCTAACTCATTTACTTTTATCAACATATTGCGTAATTGCTCTCTTTCACTTTCCGTCAAATGTTCCTCTAAAAATGTATTGAATCCACGTACTACATCCTTTGCTATTCTCCTTTTCTCTACACCTAAGGGAGTTAAATAAACTTTAACCGAACGTTTATCAGTTTTACTAGCTTCTCTATAAACAAACCCTAATTGTTCAAGATTATTTAAAATACGAGAAAGAGAAGTCGTTTTTACGCCTGTAGAATTGGCTATCTGCGAAACAGGAGTTCCTTCTTTATGGATATTAATTAAAATATAACCTGTAGCTTGAGTAAAACCATGTCTAGAAGCGATGATGTTATACTTATTTACGACAGTTTGCCAGGTAGTTTTTAAATAATAGTCTATAGTGTTATCTTGGTTCATATTGATATATTCGATAATGGCAATTTACTATGCTTGCATATCAAATTTAGTACTTAAATTAAGAAATATCAAATGCAAAAGGTGTTTTAGTAAAAAAAATATTTTTACTAAAAAAACTGAGCCATTCTATTATATCAAAAATTGTTAATAACTTTCTATTACTAGAAATCAATAAGTTAAACACATTAGCGATATTCTTTTAAACAAAGAGGTGTTATTTATTAATAATATTACTTTACATTTGTAACACAACATTGTATAAGAAGATGGCATTAGAAAACATCCCAAGATTGGATTTGCAGCATTACACTACAGGAAATATAGAACAAAAAAATAAATTTGTTCAAGACCTTGGTAAAGCATTTAACGAAATAGGTTTTGTCACCATAGCCAACCATGGCCTTAGTACGGAATTAATAGAAAAGCTTTATAGCAACGTAAAAGCTTTTTTTGAGTTACCTCAAGAAATAAAAAACAAATATGAGTTTCCTGAATTAGCAGGACAACGAGGATATACTACAAAAGGAAGAGAGAAAGCAAAAGACTCTACAGTACCTGATTTAAAGGAATTTTGGCAACGCGGCCAAACAATAGTAAATGAGGAATATTCTAAAAAAGATTTTCCAGACAATCCTGAAGTTGTAGAATTACCAGAATTTAACACGACAACTTCAGAAACATTCAAGCAGCTCGAAAATGCTGGACGATCTCTTTTAAAAGCAATAGCTACATATTTAGAATTAGATGAAAACTATTTTGAAGAATTCGTTATTAATGGAAATTCAATTTTAAGAGCAATACACTATTTTCCTATTGCGAATCCTGAAGAACTTGCTCCGGACGCTGTTAGAGCAGGAGCTCATGAGGATATCAACTTAATCACATTATTAATTGGTGCAAGTGCCGATGGTCTTGAAGTAATGACAAAAAGCGGCGAATGGCTTCCTATTAAAGCGAAAGGTGAAGATATAGTTATCAACGTTGGTGACATGTTACAAAGGTTAACGAATAACAAATTAAAATCAACAACTCATCGAGTAGTTAATCCACCTCTTGAAAAAATGTCAACATCAAGATACTCCATTCCATTTTTCTTACATCCAAAGGCTTCAATGAATTTAGCCTCATTAGAATCATGTATCTCTGAAAAACATCCTAAAGCATATGAGGATTATACAGCCGGACAATATCTTGACGAAAGATTAAGAGAAATTGGCTTGAAGATGTAGATTAAATGTTAAAATTTTAAAACTAAACTAAACATTTTCATAAAAAAGAAATGGGACTCTAAATTAGAGTCCTTTTCCTTTTTATGAAAGCGGAGATAATCTCTAGACTTTAGCTAATTTTTATTAAACTATCTTTTATTTTATTTGACAATGAATCAAAAACAAGAGAGTAACTATGCTTTATTAAATCAGAAAGCTCAATGGATGAAAGCTCTCGATTGCAATAAACTGTATTCCAATGTTTCTTATTCATATGATAACCAGGAAAAATAGAATTAAGATATTTCTCCCGTAACTCGACAGCATATTCTGGATCGCACTTAACATTAAAACTTAAGTCAGCTTCAATAACATCAAGTCTAACAAGAAGAAACATTTTACCACCTACCTTAAAAACTAATGTTTGTGGACCAAACGGAAGTTCCTCAATAACAAAGCCTAGTGACAAACAGCAATCTCTTAATTCTTCAATATTCATAATTAACTCTAAATAATCTAGAGAGAGAGCAACTTTACCAATTCTAATTGAATTTCAGTACCCTTGTCTTCATTATACCACTTTTGCATTACTTCTTTTATTTCTGAAAAATCTTTACCCTCATCTTTTAAATCAGAAAATAATTTTTGAAGCTTAGACGGTCTAGGTCCCCATACAGCTATATCAACATCATTTTGATCTCTAATAACTAATTTAGGGATAGATTTACCTCCATTAGTTAAGTATTTATCAATCAAACAAGGCTCTGTATCTCGCAATTGAATATCAAAATCAATATTAACATTTCCTTTAATTAATTTAAAAATCTGAGGAACAGAATGTGCAGCATCACCACACCAGGGTTCGGTAATTAATATCCATCTCTGCTTAGTATTGATCGAGTTAATTTTAACTTGAATATCTTCTCGTGGAATAAACCTCTTCATCCACCGAGACATACGCGACCAATTAAGTTTTGTATAGTCTAAATACTCTTGATCATTATACACCGGATATCGTTCAGGATTTTTTAAAATAGATTCAAAATAATCTAAATATTCTTCAAATTTCATTTTTATAGTTTTGTAAACATAAATCTCGAAAAAAAACACAACAAATTAGTCATCGAAATGTTGCAATTCATTTAACGTTCGTTAATATATCTTCTCATTACCTTTATCAGGTATTATCCAATTATATGAAGAAAATTATACTATTTATACTTAACGTACTTTTTATTTATACATCATGGGGCCAAAGTCAGATCCATGGTAAAATTGTAGATAAAGCAGATAACAAAGCACTAACTAATGCATCGATTATACTACTAGATCAAGACTCAGTTTTAAAACATTTCACAAGAGCAAATGAAGATGGTAACTTCCAAATTAAAAACATTAACAAAGCCTCATACATCCTCATTGTCACTTATCCAAAATTCGAATTATATTCTAAAAATATCGATTTAACACAAAATCAAAATTTAAATACAATTGCACTGAGCTCTCGAGCTAAATTAATAGAAGAGGTAGTAATTAAACAAAATTTACCAATAAGTTTAAAAGGAGATACTATTGAATATAATGCGGCAAGCTTTGAGACAGAAAGAAATGCAAAACTTGAAGATTTATTACGAAGACTTCCAGGACTCACTGTATCCGGAAATGGAGATATAACTGCACAAGGAAAATCAGTTTCTAAGGTATTAATTGATGGTGAAGAATTTTTTGGATACGACCCCAAAATCGCAATAAGAAATGTACGTGCTGATGCCGTAGATAAAGTTCAAGTATACGAACGAAAGTCCCAAGAAACGGAATTAACGGGAATAGACGATGGTAAGCGTTTTCAGACTATAAATGTGATCTTAAAAGAAGAAGCCCGTAAAGGAATCTTTGGAAATACAGAAGTATTAGCTGGAACAAGTAATCTATACGCTGGAAATATTTTTGCAGCTAAATTTAACAAAACAGAAAGGATAGGTATAACTGCAAACACAAACAATATGGGAGGCTCGAGTGGACGCGAAGGTGATATGCGTAACAATAGCAGAATAACAGGAGATCCAAAAAACACGTCCTTAAGGGCAAATTATGAGAATCAATTCTTTCAGAAAAAACTTAATGTAAATGGCAATTATAACTTTACAAACAACAGTAACAAAAATGAAAGAGAAAATTATAATAAAGAAATAATCTCTGAAACCGAAATTCAGGAAACTAATAGTAAGTCCAGGGCTTCTAATATGAATGAAAATCACACTTTCAACTCTAGATTTAAGTTAAAAGTTGACTCTACAACAAACCTAGATGTAGAAATAAACACGAAAATGTCACAGACAACTAATGAATCTTCTTCAAATAGCAATATGGTTGATGGAGAGAAAAATAAAATACGTGATTTTACAAGTATTAATAACGGAACAGGTGAAAACAAAAATGCAGATATCCGTTTAAATTTAAGAAAGAGATTAAACAAAAATGGGCGCTCTATTAACTTTCATTTTAACAATGGCTTTAGCGAAACAGAGCAAGAAAACATTGTACAACAATCCACATACTTTTATAAATCAAATGATACAACAAATATTAATCAAACGAGGTATACGGAGAATAAATCAAATAATTTATCCGCTCAATTACAATTCTCTGATCGTATAACTAATAAGTTATACTACTCCTTAGGTTATAACTTTACAAGTAATAAGAATAGTACAAAAATAGATGCTATAGATAATCTGTCTACATCTCAAGTTATAGATTTAGACTATTCTCAAAATCAAAATAACAATAATCTAAATCAGAAGATCATTTCTAACCTAAGTCTTAATACCGAAAAATATAACATTAATATATCAAATAGCATTAATTATAAAAACCAACAATTAATTGATACATATAGACAAATTAATTTAGATCGTCAATTTTGGGACAATGATTTCAATGCTTCTATAAATTATAGAATTTCCAATCGTAAAAACATAAATGCAGCATTCCAAAATAATTATGACATACCTACATTTGGTCAACTACAGCCTCTACAACCGCAAACAAATCCTATATTCAAACAAGAAGGGAATCCAAATCTGAAAAAATCAAGTAATAATTCTATTCGCTTGAACTATAATACAATTAGTTTACTTAAAGGAACTTCATGGAATTTAAATTCAAATATATCTTTTAAAACTAATCCTATAATTAACAAAAGAGCTATTTCTGATTCGATAACAATTAGTACTTATGAGAATATTGAAGGTAAATCAAGCTGGAACGTAAACATTAACTCAAACTATAGCTTACCATTATTCAATAAAAGTATACAATTTAACATCTTTTCTGGGGCAAATTACAGCAACGGTTTCTCATTTATTAAATATTCGGCAAAGGATAACGCCCCTTCAGCAGCACAATTTGAATTAGCTAACACAAAGAATACTAACATTCATACTGGCTTTAGTATGAATGAACAAAACTCTAAAGGAATAGACTTTGATTTTAGTTGGAGAGTTACTGTAAATAATCAACAAAACAGTCTACAACCAAAATTAGATTACACTAATTTTTCAACTGGAGGAAATGCATTTTTCAAATATTTTTTACCCCAAAAAGCAAGTATAATTATAAACGGTGTCTACAGCATTGAAGGGCCAACAAAGTTTTACGATAAAAGCATTCAACAATTTTATGCAAACATTGCTTTAGAAAAAAAGTTATTAAAAAACCAAAGTCTGACAGCTAGTCTAAAATCGTATGATATTTTTAACTCATACAATAACATAAATAGAAGTACTTCTGACACAAACTATTCAGAGTCTAGTCAAATGGTACTTACACGTTATATTTTATTAGGCTTAAAATGGGATTTTAACAAAAACTTAGGAAAGAAAAAAAATGAATAAACTAGTAATATTTTTGATAGTGCTACTGACTTGCCAAGTCACACAAGCACAGTATACTTATTTTGCAACTAGAGGGAAAATAAATTATGATAAAATAATTTTTAGTAGAGCCAAAATGCGTGATGCACAGCAAAAAAACACAGCAAGAAACTCAAATACAAGAGGGCTTGGACGCGATGTAAATCTAGAAAACATTCCTGAATCAACCACTGAAGTATATATATTAGATTTTGATGAAAAGGGTACAATCATGTATAATGACCCAAGTAGTCAATCAAATAGCAACAACTCAGGATCTACAAGACAAAGTGGGCAAACTCGTGTTGCAATGATGCAGCGAAACAATAGAGGAAATCAGCAAAATACAGCTAGAATTCAAGCAAGCTCACGAACCAATAATTCGTCTAAAATACTTTCTCAAAACTTTAACACAATGACATCAGAATTACAAATAGAGCTGGATGAGAAATATATTATTTTAGATAGCCTAAATCAAATAACTTGGCGTTTTACGGATGAATATAGAAACATAGCTGGCTACGAATGTAGGCGAGTCAATGGGGCAACTAAAGATTCATTATATCTCATTGGATTTTATACTGAAGAAATTCCTATCTCAGGTGGACCGGCATTAGTTAATGGTCTACCTGGAATGATTTTAGGCTTAGCAATACCTGAATTACATATTCAATATTGGGCAACTAAAGTAGAGTTTTCCATAGATATTATTCCAAATAATTGGAAAGATAAAAAAGCTAAAACAATTACTATTGACAGTTTTGTCAGTTCTTTCGGTAGATTTTTTCAACGGAGCCGTGACAATAATTCAAACAAAAGACAAATTCAAGAAGCATTAATTTACTAGCAGAGACATTTTGTCACTAAAACTTGTCATAATTAAGACATTTTGCAATTAATTTCATCATTTGCTCCTCATAAAACATATTGGCACAACGGTTGATATAACATTACTGTAAATTAATTATATTAAGTAAATAACAAATACAAGATATGTCTAAAATTATAGGAATCGACTTAGGAACTACAAACTCATGTGTAGCCGTAATGGAGGGTAATGAGCCAGTAGTAATTGCAAACAACGAAGGTAAACGTACAACACCTTCTATTGTAGCATTTGTGGAAGGTGGCGAGCGCAAAGTGGGTGACCCTGCAAAACGTCAAGCTATCACTAATCCTCAAAAAACTATATATTCTATTAAGCGCTTTATGGGTACTTCATTTACTGAGGTAGAAAATGAAATTACTCACGTACCATATAAAGTTGTAAAAGGTGACAACAATACACCACGTGTAGAAATTGATGACCGTAAATATACTCCTCAAGAAATTTCAGCGATGATCCTTCAAAAAATGAAGAAAACAGCTGAAGATTACTTAGGACAAGAAGTTTCTCGTGCGGTAATTACAGTTCCTGCATACTTTAATGATGCTCAACGTCAAGCGACTAAAGAGGCTGGCGAAATCGCAGGTTTGAAAGTAGAACGTATCATCAACGAACCTACAGCTGCAGCATTAGCATATGGCTTAGATAAAGCTAATAAAGATATGAAAATCGTTGTGTTCGACTGTGGTGGTGGTACACATGACGTTTCAGTATTAGAATTAGGAGACGGAGTGTTTGAAGTAAAAGCAACTGATGGCGATACGCATTTAGGTGGTGATGACTTTGATAATGCTATTATTAACTGGTTGAACGATGAGTTCAAAGCAGAAAATAATGGTTTCGATCTTAAGAAAGATCCAATGGCATTACAACGCTTAAAAGAAGCAGCTGAAAAAGCAAAAATTGAATTATCAAGTACTTCTTCAACTGAAATTAACTTACCTTATATTACAGCTGATGGTACAGGTCCTAAACACTTAGTTCGTACATTATCACGTGCTAAATTTGAGACACTTGTTTCTGATTTAGTAAAACGTACTATCGAACCTTGTCGTACTGCTTTAAAAAATGCAGGTTATAGCACATCAGATATTGACGAAGTTATTTTAGTTGGTGGATCAACTCGTATCCCTGCAATTGTTGATGCTGTTAAAGAATTCTTTGGAAAAGAACCTTCAAAAGGAGTTAACCCTGACGAAGTTGTAGCTTTAGGTGCTGCTATTCAAGGTGGTGTTCTAACAGGAGAGGTAAAAGATGTATTATTATTAGACGTTACACCTCTTTCGTTAGGTATAGAAACTATGGGTGGCGTATTCACAAAACTAATTGAAGCGAATACTACTATTCCTACTAAGAAATCAGAAGTATTCTCTACTGCATCAGATAATCAACCTTCAGTTGAAATTCACGTATTACAAGGTGAACGTCCAATGGCTGCTCAAAACCGTACATTAGGTCGTTTTCAATTAGCTGACATTCCTCCTGCACCGCGTGGAATTCCTCAAATTGAAGTAATATTTGACATTGATGCCAACGGAATTATCAAAGTATCGGCTAAAGATAAAGCTACTGGTAAAGAACAAAATATTCGTATCGAAGCTTCTTCAGGTTTATCAGATGAAGAAATCCAAAAAATGAAGCAAGAAGCAGAAGCAAATGCTGAAGAAGATAAAAAATTGAAAGAAGAAGCTGATAAAATCAATAATGCTGATGCATTAGTATTCTCAACTGAAAAGCAATTAAAAGAATACGGTGACAAAATCTCTGCCGACAAAAAAGCTCCTATCGAAGCTGGATTAGAGAAATTGAAAGCTGCTCATGCATCCCGTAACTTTGCTGATATTGATACAGCTACTGCAGAACTTGAAGCAGCATGGACAGCAGCTTCTGAAGAAATGTATGCAGCTTCTCAACAAGGTGGTCAACCTCAAGGCGACGCAAGTCAACAACAAGGTGGCAACCAAGGAGGAGATGACGTTCAAGACGTAGAATTTGAAGAAGTGAAATAGTCTCTCTATCAAATT
>CANRHE010000020.1 GCA_947630335.1 uncultured Sphingobacterium sp. | reverse complement strand
TACTTTTTGTATCGGGAAGTGAGATGACTGAAAATATAATGTTTTTATGTAAAACTGTTAATAAATATACTCGATTATTTTTTCTAAGACACCTAAGTGAAACTTTATTTCCCAGCTCTAATACCTTTATATATTAGAGCTGGAATCATTGCTAACCAGCATTATCACTTTCTATATTAACATTATTTATTTTTTACTTTGGTTAACAATAATTCCATCATAGTAATTTCCATTTTGAAGGCTAATAATTATTGTTCTTTCATTATTCGAATTATTTTCAGGAACGCTAATGATAATTTTATTACCATCTTTTCTATTAATTTGAAATTCTGGGTTTGTTATTTCGAAATTTTTATCCTGGATTTTTATATTATCTAAATCCACATCACTTCCATTCAAAGCAATACGATTTAGCCACCAGCTGGTTGTTTCTGTCGTGATTGTTATTGAATTGGTTGTAGAATTAAATTGAACACTTTTTTGAGATAATTTGATATTATCACTCCAATCTCCATCCCTATTATTTTTTTCACAAGAATTTAAAAGTATTCCTGTTAAAGAAATAAAAATATAAATAAGTATTTTTTTCATATTGTATTAGTCGGTATTTTATGAATTGTTTGTAGCTCTTATGATTAATCCTTTTTCAATAGATCGATCATGGATTTTTATACCTATACTATTTTCCTTCTTTCATTCTTTTGACTTCGTTTGTTAAGTCTAATACTGCTTTGCTTAATGCTGCGATGGACTGTGTTTTAATACGATCTTCTTCGATAAACTTTTCTAAAAGTGCGACTAGTTTATCTGAGCCATCATTATTGAATGTTGGCTGAGAATGCTGACTAGAATTAGTGGAGTGATCATTGAAAGTATGAGAATGTTGTATATTATAAATTACGTTTTCGTCTTTGAATGATTTTACGAACTCTGGAGTTACTCCTAATGCTTCAGATAGTTCTTTTAGAAGCGCATCATCTATTGCGATCATATTTTCAAAATCAGATATTCTTTGTTGAGAATATCTATTGCGACAAAGTTGGCCAAAGGCTTCTTGCTTAATTCCTTGGATCTCTCTAATACGTTTTATGTTGTGACCAATGTGCATATTTTCTTTTTTTTCCTCAAAAGTAGTATTCATAACGTAGGAATTTTATGGAACGGTTTTTTACCGGTAAATCGGTTTTATACCCTACCACTATATTGTAAATATTAAAATATCTTTGGTTTAAAGTTACGGATTATTGTGACTAACAGCAACAGTTGAATGTTCTTTGATTTATTGGTATTGATTGAAGGTTTGAAGATAAATTAATTTAATTGAGGCTACTTGTGGAGCCGTGGGGTGAGGACATGTGTCACTCGCTAAATATTTATACATATATAAATTCCTTGAAAGTAACACTTCAGGATGAGCTGTAAATTTACAGTAACTATTGATAAAACACAATGTCGGTGCTCTCTATGCAATAGATTATTAAAGCGTATCAGTCAAAAATTTCTAAAATATAATAAACAATAATGACGAGGCTACTTGTGGAGCCGTGGGGTGAGGATGTAAATCACTCGCTAAATACTTTTTATTGCTTTAAATAACACATGGTGTTGTAGTATGCGCAACATGTGGGCCTACTGTAATTAGGATATACAATCTATCCATCGCTTAATACTATTTATTGCTTCAAATAACACAGGGTGTTGTAACATGTACAACATGTGGGACTGCTGTAATAGAGATATACAATTTAGACTTCTTTGGACAATTCGTAGGACAAAAAATTATTTACACAATTAGTTTCTCACGCTCTTTTATGCATTTTAGTGGTATATACAATAGATGGGCATTCTCTTCTGGGTGGAATAGTTCTTTTGAAAATGAGGTTACTATGTGTTAGTAGAATAAAATTTAATAAGTATATACAATTGGCGTCCGCTTATTCGCTTATATAAGCATTATATTGACAACTAAACTCATCAATACCAGTAGTTCAAGTTTCGATTCAACATAAATGAACCAATTATAATTTTAGATTTTCCAAAAGCCGCTAGACTGATTGAAATTTTTCTAAAATGATTAACTAAACCAATAATTATGCATAAAGTTTTACAACAACAGAACTTAGAAAAACAAATTTCTTTTTTACAGAATGGGAATGAAAGAGGCTTGAATTTCTTTTATGAGCGATTTTATGGGTATCTATTTGCGCGATCCTTTCGAGCGACACAAGATGAATGTGCTGCTGAAAGTATTACTCAGGAAGCATTATTGCGTTTATGGTTGTACCGTCAGCAGGTTACTGATATTGATACTATCTTTTCCTTTTTGAAAGCTCAAGTTAAAGCTGCTATAAACGCTTTCTATAAAAAGTCCCTTAATAGATT
This sequence comes from uncultured Sphingobacterium sp., assembly GCA_947630335.1. Classification (GTDB taxonomy): domain Bacteria; phylum Bacteroidota; class Bacteroidia; order Sphingobacteriales; family Sphingobacteriaceae; genus Sphingobacterium. The sequence continues at coordinate 22,994 of CANRHE010000020.1, read as the reverse complement.
CCATAGAAACTTATTAAGGTTAGATGCAATTGAAGATTATCAAGAATTTATGTTTGGCTACGAAATACAAGAAGAGCAAGAAATGGACCTTATATATTTGGAGAAACTGGAGGAAGAAAAACAACAAAGGTTAGAGAAAATAAACCAACTATTACCCAATTTAAATCAGGAACAACAATTGTTTATAAAGCTGTGTCTTAAGTACAGTTTTAATTATGAACGTATTGCTTATTACTTGGGAGGTATATCAGACTATGAAGTTAGTCTACAGGTCGAAAAAACTATTGCTACGCTACGGTCGGTGCTTAATTGTTCCCAAAAGATGGAGATTCTAAATAAACCTTCAAAGATTGTTCTACAAGGCGAGTTTGATGATCAGCAAACTAAAATATTTCATATGCGATATGAGTTGCAATTATCTTTTGATCAGATTGCGGAATCTCTGAAACTGACTCCGATTTGTGTTAAAACACTTTTTATTCAGGCACATGCAAAAATCAAATCTTCAAATAAGTCGACTTAATAAAACTGTTAATTATGGAAAAAAATACTATCATTTTAACAAGGAAGGTGCAAATTTACTTGGACTGTGATGACAAAGAAGAGCGTGCAGAATATTATAAAAAATTATTTGAATGGCAGAATATTGTATACCGTGGTTCAAATATGGTCATGACTCATCAGTTTATCCAAGAGCAGATGAAAGATTTAATCTATCTTCGAGATGAAGTGAAGGTTAAATTGGCAGATTTTAATAAGGATCCGGATGGAATATTTACCTCCTCGAAGATGAATACAACGTATCGGATATTGTCTTTATATTTTAAGGGTAGGGTTCCTTCAGATATTTTATCAGCCATGAACATGACTTTGAATCGGGTTTATAGTACAGATAGGTTAGCTTACTGGAAAGGTGAGAAATCACTGCGAAATTATAAAAAAGATATGCCTATTCCTTTTAGTGGAGATCAGGTGAAATTGAGCAACGATGAGAAAGGAAGAGATTTCAAAATCAAACTTTTTAAGATTCCGTTTCGCACTTATCTGGGAAAGGATAGATCGGACAAGAGGGTGCTCTTACAAAGAGCGCTTGTGGGACAGTTAAAAATCTGTACTAGTTCCCTTCAAATTGTAAAAGGTAAACTGTTTTTGTTATTAGCTCTTGAGCTTCCTAAAAAGCAGCATAAATTGAAAGACCATATTATCGCGGAAGCTTCATTATCGGTAGAGCATCCAATCACGGTATCCGTAGAAAAGGACAATTATCAAATTGGAACTAAAGAAGAGTTTTTGTATCGACGTATGGCCATACAGGCTGCTAGGCATAGGCTGCAAAAAGCTTCTACATTTAATAAAGGTGGCCATGGAAAAAAGAAAAAGTTGAGGAGTTTGGAGCATTTCAATGAGAAAGAATATCGGTATGTTGACAGTCGTTTGCATATGTATAGTCGACGGTTAATAGATATTTGTGTAAAGTCTGAGGCAGGTACATTATTACTCGTTAATCAAACTAATAAAGAAGATGTTGCAAAAGAAGATGAATTTTTGTTGCGTAACTGGAGCTATTATGGTTTGATGGAAAAAATTAAATATAAGGCAAATATGGCAGGAATCAATGTCATTGTAGAATAGTTGAACTTGTATTCTGTGTCAAATAATATAATGAGATTGTACTTCCATAGTCTCATAATTATAATTGCACTGCTTACTAAATGAAGTTTGAAAAGCTGATATTTACAATTTTTGAGCTATTATTTAACAAAAAATAAGACTTTTGACATGACTATTTGAATGATAATTAGAGCATTTTAATCCATAGTTCATGACCAAGTTATTTTTTTTGAGGTTTCCTCGACGTTTCTTCGAGGATTGTTCGAGACAGCATGCAGACAGGTTCGGGACATCTTCGAGAAGTGTTCGAGGTTTGTTCGCTGGTCACCGAAGGACTCTCGAAGCCCAGTCGAAGAGCAGTCGAAGGACTCTCGAAGCAGTGTCGAAGAAGTCTCGAAGGGGAGTCGAAGCCGACTCGAAGGATTACCGAATAATAGGTTTTGAGTGACATATCTCAGAGAATTCATGTGGTCATCTTCCGAAAGTGCCTGTTCGAGAGCTATTTAAACGCAACGATTTTTGAATCTAAAAACTCGATCAACAACTGGTTTTTGAGTTTAGAAATAGGATGTAGGATGTAGAGACTTGATTTAAGATAGGTTTTAACCTTTTGTAGAGTTCATAAACTAGAAAGTGTGTATTTGTGTGCTTTAAATTTTCTAACGTCACTGAGCGCCTTAATTGAGTTTGTTGTTTTGTAGATAATCGGAGACTTTTGGGTAATATTATGCCTATGATTTACTACTTCGTCATCAGAATAATGACCCCAAAAAATAATGCCTTAAAAAATTAATGCCAAAACGAAGTATTACTTTCCAGACTTGGACTGAGGCCAACTTGATAACAATATACATTCTATTAAGTATGCGTCCCTCATTTGGAAAGTGATGTAAGTTATAAATTAGTTCTACTAGATGCTTTAAAAGATGTTTGAACAATCTTTTAGAGCATCTGGTCATTATGCTATGATAATCTATACTTAATCAAAATCGAAAAAATCGGATAAAAAAGATTTCTTTTTTTGGACATGATGCTGTGGATAGGTGTTTCTTTCTGAATACTTATCATTACTTTCATAGCCTTGTTGATAAGAGCTTCTCTCATTACTATAATTCTGTTTTCTATAATTATTACTTTCCGTATTATTACCAGAATATTCCAATAATTTATCTAATTCGCCTTTATCTAACCAAATTCCTCTGCATTGTGGGCAATAATCTATTTCTACATTTTGACGTACAGTCATTAGTAGGGTTTCGTTACAGTTTGGACATTTCATATTACATCAAATTGTTATAACAATAAGCATAAACAAAAATATCTTCTAGTAAATATCATTATCATTTTTTAACACTTTGAGGCTCATTGGTAGAATTGATGCCTTAAATGCAGGATAACTCTAAGGTGTTTAGACTCATAGATTTGTTAAGGTTATTTACTTTTTGGAAGTTATAGGGTAGGAAGGAAACGGTACAGCATGTTTTTGAAGATAGGAGGTGCTTGCTCGTTATCTTTTATATGCAGGTGTTGGGTATCGTGTGTGGTATCTACTGGTATAAGGGGTTGTTTCGCGATGTCGTGGATAGCATCGTCGAGAATGTGCTTCACTTCATGCACGAGCATATGTTGCTCGCTAAACAACTCCTTGTTTAACCGTTTGTAATCTTTGTTGAAACTCTTATATCCAAGTTTGTGATTGAGCAATGCTTGGAGTGATAATAATACTATCTCTAAGGCTGCAGCTCTATTGACACCTGAAGAATCCAGTGTATTAGCCTTTTCTATAAGTAATTCAACAAAAAAATCAGGCTCTGCTGTACGCCATAATAATCCTTCATTTTTGATTCTTTCACTAAATTCTTGGATAATGTATGTTTGTATAGTCATCGCGTGATTATTTTACTTCACTAGTTCTTTTTTGTCAAGATACTGTCGTCCAAAAGGTGTATTTTTTCAAGAATAGCTTGGTGAATAGCAGTTTTAGACATCCAATGACCATCATGGCCAAAGCAGTCTACTTCATAGAAGTTGGCTTGTTCTTGTAATAAGTTCAGGTATTCGTGGTATACATTTCGTTGGAGCTCTAAGGAGTCCTCATGGATATCCACTTTTCCATTGAGATAGTCTCGGTCGGCACCTGTACGGGCTGAGTTGAGGGAGTTCTCGATATGGCTAAAAGGGACATTCAAGAAAATGGATAGATCAGGCGATGGCAATTGATTGTGTCCAAATTCAAAGTCATAAATCCATCTTTTGAGTTCGTCTTTATCTTGTTGATCTCTGGTTTTGGCACATTGAAAGGCGATGTTGGAGTTGACATAACGATCCATAATAACTAAGTAGCCTTCCTGTAGCCATTCTTCAAGAAGGGACTTGTGCTCATTTCTATCTTCTGCAAATAATAAGGCTACAAGCTTGGGATGTACGTTTTCTAGTGATCCTAACTCACCTCTCAGGTATTCGGCTATTAACTTACCGTATTCGCCTTTATTAAGCATCGGAAAATGAATAAACTTGTGCTTGACACCGAGTTCGTTTAATTTATTGACTAGTAAGTCGATTTGTGTGGACTTACCTGATCCATCTAATCCTTCTATCGTAATTATTTTACCTCTCATTGCTTTTTTTTAGTCACCTTAGTAGCGGATGTACATATTAATAGGGTACAAGGGGCTACAATGGATAACAAAACTACCAATATTTTTGAGGTTTTTATACAATCCATTTGATATGTTGTAGCAATTAGGTTGATCTATTGCCTACACCATTGTCGTATTGAATGGAGGATGTTTTTATATTAATAATTTTGGTTAGCTTTAAATTCTTGTTAGATCGTATGAAAGGAGAGAGACGAATTATTCAAATACAGCAGTTCGATAAGGACGTACCTATTGAGTTTTTTAGGATAGAGGATACGCTGGAATGGTTCGATTACAAGAAGCATTATCAATCTGACTTTTATCAAATCTATTGGTTTGTAGGTGCATCTAATCACTATCATGAGATTGATTTTGTACGTTATCCGATTGCTTCTGGACAAGTATGGATTATCTATCCAGGGCAAGTACACCATATTGACCCTTCTTCTATCACAGGGTATTGCTTGGCTATTGCTAAGAATTATTTCCATCGTATTTTGTTCAAAGAGGCCAAAAAGCAATCCTTTGTTCGTAACTCTCAGATACAGTTTGAGGTGAATTCATCTATGGAGCCTATACTGGAACATTTACATCTCTTAATGGAAATTGAGTTTAATGGCCAGCGGAGGCTAAAGTTGCTTGAAAAATATGTTCAGTTATTTATTATTCATTTGCAGGATTTACCTGAGATGCTGGGTGAGGATGTTCATATAGACCTACGTACACATAAGTTGTTAGAATTAATAGAAGAGCATTATATCCAACAGCGACAAAATGAGTTTTATGCAGATAAAATAGCGCTCTCTATTAAGCGCATGAATGAAATACTGATCCAGTCTGTAGGTAAGACTCTTAAAGAGCAATTGAAAGATAGATTGCTCCTTGAAGCAAAGAGATTAGTAGGGTATAGTAATGATAGTATTCAGTCTATCGCTCATCAATTGCATTTTTCGGAAGTATCTTATTTTAATCGTTTCTTTAAAAAGCATACGCACCTCACGCCTATGGATTTTAGAGAAAAAGTCAAAAAAGTTCAAGTATAGGTGGTATTTGGATAAGTTGATTGGCTCCAGTCATTCCTACCTTTGTCGCCTTGAATAAATAGATAATGCGATGAAAAAAGAAACTATCATTGTGCTTATATTAGCACTCCTATCGGCTTTAGAACCATTTAGTATTGATTTGTATTTGCCTGGTTTTCTGAAAATTTCGCAGTACTATCAAACTGATTTAAAATCTGTACAGTTCTCAATATCTACTTTTTTGGCTGGTTTTGCGGTAGGTCAGTTATTTTGGGGGGTCGTATCGGATAGATATGGACGTAAGTGGCCTATCATGATTTCTTTAGTATTGTTCGTCATGGCTAGTTTGGCTTGTATATATTCGGTCAGCATAGAGCAGTTTTGGGTGGCGCGCTTTTTTCAGGCTTTTGCTGGATGTGCCGGTGTCGTGATTGCGAGGGCCATTGTCAATGAATATTTTGAAACAGAAAAAACGATGCAGGTATTTACGCTGCTAGCTATTATTTCGGGGGTAGCACCTATCATTGGACCTGTGGCAGGTAATTTTTTGGTTTCGACATTCAATTGGCAAGCAACATTTGTGTCACTGGTGGTTTTAGGAGTTGTCTGTTTGGTCTTTGTAACCTTATTTTTGCCAGAGACTAAAGTCAATGAACAAGGGAATGAACAGAATTTGATAAAAGGCTTTGCGGGCGTGTTGAAAGTTAAGTCTTTTGTGAAATATACGCTGATAGGAAGTTTGACCTACAGTATTTTGATGATTTATTTGGCCAATGCTCCTTACCTGATTATGGAGTACGGAGGACTGTCTTCTAATACGTTTAGCTATATATTTGCCTTCAATGCTGTTGGGCTAATGATTGGAGCGTGGTTATCTAATTACGCTTCCAAATGGTTGTCTATCCGACAGGTTATTAACTATACGCTTATACTAGGGGGCCTTCTGAGTTTTGTTCTTTTGATGATGTGTATTTTCAAGCTACCTATTCATTATTTGCTAATACCTTTGTTTTTTATAGTTTTGACGTTGGGAGTATTATTTCCTGCGACTACAAAATTGGCATTAGAGCCATTTCATGAAAATAGTGGGGCTGCTTCTGCACTATTAGGAGCGATGCAATTGATGCTTACATTTATTATTTCAGCTATTACGAATATTATTCCTGTTGATCTATTGCTATTGACTGGAGCTGCGCTTTTTGCTTGTCATATTCTTTATGCTTTTTGTTTTCTTGTCAAGGAGCCTCAGTTAGAAACTTTTGATGCTAAATAGATATTAATCAACGACAATAGTCCGAGTAAGAAGATAGTTTTTCGTTTGATGAAAACAAAAATCAGATTTTTCTATTTACAATAGTATAAAGTGAGATTACGCGATTAATAGAAAGCACTACATGGTGTAAATGATAGATAGTACGGGATATGCAAATTAATAATAACAAGAATATAAGTTCAATAAAAAATAAAATACTAAGTTGGCAACAACGTTCTCCATTTCTGATTCTTATTCTAGCTGGTATTGTCGGGGTGCTGACAGGTTTGGTAGGGTCTTTATTTCAATTGTCGCTCAATTTTATTGTCAAATGGCATAAAAATATTCTTGAATATTCTTTCGCTCCGCCTTACTATTTAAAATATGTGGTCATATTTCTGATTGCTGCAGGCATGGGAGCGCTATCTTATTTTTTGGTCAAAAGATTTGCGCCAGAATCGGGCGGTTCGGGTATTCCGGAGGTGGAGGGTGCTTTACTAGACCGACGTCCGGTACGCTGGTATCATGTATTGCCCGTTAAATTTTTTGGTGGATTGGCTGCACTAGGCAGTGGAATGATCTTGGGACGTGAAGGGCCTACTGTGCAAATGGGTGCTAATCTGGCGGAGATGGTTTCCGAAACGTGTAAGGTGAAGGATAAAGAAACCAAGCATTCACTCCTTGCTTCGGGAGCAGGGGCAGGTATTACGACAGCATTTAACGCTCCTCTTGGGGGGATATTATTCGTTATGGAAGAAATGCATGACGAGTTTACATATACCAAAACATCGATTAAAGCGGTATTAGTGGGATGTGTCACCGCTTGTATTACTTATCAGTGGATGATTAACTCGGATAATGTATTGTCGCTTCCTACTCCGAGTGCGGTACCGTTAAGTAGCTTATGTCTTTTTGTTTTTCTGGGATTATTATTGGGGCTTATTGGAGCCTTTTCTAATTTTATGATCTTACGAACACGTACTATTCTGGGTAATTTCTACGATAAGAATAAATACAACTTTATCCTGACGGGGGCTGTCTTGGCGGGTTCGTTTGGATTGTTGTACGCCTTCCAATCTGAATTGGTAGGAGATGGATTTGAGATCATTCCACCTGTGGTTGAAGGGATCTATAGTTTTTACCCTTTATTCCTGATTTTTTTATTTAGACTATTTGCTACGGTTGTTTCTTTTGGATCGGGTGCGCCAGGAGGGATTTTCTCGCCTACTATGGCTTTGGGGGCAGTGATTGGGGTATTGTTTGGTTTAATCAGTCAGCAGATTTTCCCTCATTATGATATTAATCTAAGTTCGTTCGCCATATTGGCGATGGCAGGCTTATTTGCCTCTACAATTCGAGCTCCTTTGACTGGTATAGTTATTATTATGGAGATGACAAATGGTTATATGCTGATATTGCCACTTATTCTGACTTGTGTGTCGGCAACTTTTATGGCGCAGACCTTAGGCGCTTCGCCTTTGTATTCGGCAATCCTTCAAATGACTTTGAACAGCGAAAAGTCGGAATAGCTAATATTCTATTATATCGATTGACTAGTGTAGGTATAAGGTGTTCTATAGTGGCCTGATGCTCCTGTAGTGATGGTATGGCATGGTGGTGTAAATTGAGCTTTATGGGGTCATTTAGGTAGTTTTTATTGCAAAAAACGACCATATTAAGGATAAAATTACTAAATTCGCAATTTTATCTTACTACAATAAGATCAACCTAATACTATACTATGAATATCAAAAAAACAATCTTCTTGTCTGTTCTGGCTATTTCTTCCGTTCCCAGTTTATTCGCTCAAGAAAACAATGCATTAAAAAGTTTAAACCCTTATTTTAATAATCTTGTCATTTCAAATAACAAGGTTATAGTTCCCACTATCGCCAATAAAAAGATTGAACTCATCGGATCCGATAATCAAGCTGTAATTGATTTGAAAGGTCATATTCATAAACCATTGGTCGATAAATCTGTAAATCTACTTTTTAAAGTGACAGATGTCGGTACGCAAGAAGTGATAGAGGTACCCGCTACTAATATCGTTGTAGCAGGCTTGAGTAGTACCAATGACGGTAATGCGCAACCTTTTGTAATACCGACATTACGTGAATGGAAAGGTAATGAAGGTGAATATCAGTTCTCAAAGTCTAGTAGAATTGTCTACAGTGATACTTCTGGAACTTCTAAGGAAGCGGCTCTATTACTCCAAGAAGATATTAAAAAGCAATGGAATATCGAGATTCCAACAGTTGCTTCTCGTAAATTATCCGCTAAAAAAGGGGATATTACAATAGCTTACTCTGATGATAACGCTTTAGGGCGTGATGGCTACCGTATTAATGTAGGTGATAAATTTGAGATCACAGCTCCTCAGTATGCTGGTAAAGTATTTGGTACTCGTACCTTGTTGCAATTGCTAGAACAAAGTCAAGATAGTTTTACTATCCCTAAAGGACAGATTCGAGATTACCCTACGTATGATGTAAGAGGGTTTATGCTTGATGTGGGTCGTAAATTTTTTACCATTGACTTTTTGAATGATTATGTGGAGTTTATGTCTTATTATAAGATGTCTAATTTCCAAATTCATCTTAACGATAATGGTTTTAAGCAATATTTTGATAACGATTGGAGTAAAACGTATGCTGGATTTCGTCTAGAGAGTTCGACTTATCCGGAGCTTGCGTCTAAAGATGGACATTATACCAAGCAAGAATTTATTGATTTGCAAAAAAAGGCAGCGAGATACGGTATTACTATCATTCCTGAGATTGATGTTCCGGCACATGCATTGGCATTTGCGCACATGATGCCTGAGCTGGGTAGTGAGGAATATGGTATGGATCATTTGGACTTGGATAATCCTAAAACGTATGAGGTGGTTAGAAATGTATTTGATGAATACACTAAAGGTGATAATCCTGTATTCATAGGTAAAGAAGTTCATGTCGGTACGGATGAATATGATAAAAAAGAATCAGAAAAATTTAGAGCTTTTACTGATTTCTTGTTCAAGGCGGTGCAAGACAATGGTAAGTCGGTACGTGCATGGGGTGCATTGACGCATGCGCAAGGGGAGACTCCTGTACGTGTCAAAGATGTATCCTTGAATATGTGGTATAATGGCTATGCAGACCCTAGAGAAATGAAAAAATTGGGATACCCGCAGATTAGTACACCGGATGGATATCTATATATTGTTCCAGCTGCAGGTTATTATTATGATTACTTGAATACTAATAATTTGTATAACAACTGGAGTCCACGTCAAATTGGAGATGTATTATTCGAAAAAGGAGATCCTATTGTACGTGGAGGAATGTTTGCGGTGTGGAATGATGTGGTAGGTAATGGTATATCTGAGAAAGATGTGCATAATCGCGTGTTTCCTGCTATGCAGATATTGGCTGAAAAAATGTGGACTGCGGAAGATACCAAACCTACTCTTTTTGATTTCAATTCGAAAAGAAAGCAGCTTGGAGAAGCACCTGGCTTGAATATGAGAGGGTATTATGGCGATCAAACGGAGGGAGTAATCTTCAGTGAGTCGTTCTCGGATGCGAATGAACAGGGGGTAGATAAAATATTGCCCATCAAAGAAATTGGTGATAATTATACGGTTTCTTTTTGGTTGAATCCATCACAACAGTTGGACGGAAAGCTTTTTGAATCAAAGAATGCGGTAATATCATTTGTTAAAAATGAAGGGCTACTGTATGAAAGAGATGGTTATACGTATCCTGTTGATTTAAAACTTCCTTTGAATCAATGGTCATTCATCACGGTGACTGGTGACAAACAAGGTACGCAGTTCTATCTAAATAATAAACTAGTAGTCGATAACAAACCAGAGACTATTGTATTAAATACAAAGGATAAAGCAGGTAAAGAGGTGAAATATACTAAAGTTAAAACTTTAGTGTTCCCGTTAGAAAAGGTTTCTGTGAAAAATGCGAGTATGGCAGACTTGAAGGTTTATAATGTCAAGTTGAGTGCAGCAGAAATTGCAGATGAATATAATAAGAATGCTAAATAAACAGTATATGCCACAGCGTTGGTAATAGTGTATAAGATAGAATGGCCATTATCCTGATAATGGCCATTTTTAATGCGTTTAAGGGAGCTTATTAAAGAATTCTATGACCAGTCGAAAATAAGAAATAGGGTGCTTGTAGCGGCTTTAAATTAGTTGTAAAAAAAGAAAACCCTTGATAAATTCATATCAAGGGTTTGTAGTACCTAGGGCGGGAATCGAACCCGCACTCCTTTAACAGGAACAGGATTTTAAGTCCTGCGTGTCTACCAGTTCCACCACCTAGGCAACTCTGGAGCGAAAAACGAGATTCGAACTCGCGACCCCAACCTTGGCAAGGTTGTGCTCTACCAGCTGAGCTATTTTCGCTTTTATTTTGAGTCTTTCAATTTGTCTAAGACATCGCGTCTTGTCCGATTTGATGATGCAAATATAGAGGTAAAAATCAATTATGCAAAACATTTTTTTAATAAAGTGGTGTTTTTTTAATGCTATAATTACAACTCCTTAGAAATCAAATTGAAAAAAAATATATTCTTATTCGGATTTGAGCTTAGAAAAGATTAAATCGCTTTCATATCCTCGCGATTGTAGGAAACGAACGAGTTTTGCTTTTTCGGAAAGGCTTAGTTTGTCCGAAAATTCTAATCTTTTTTTGCTAATCAGTTCCTCTAGCTTGGATTCATAATCATCTAAGTCGATTTCGCGTAGAGCGATGCGTATGAGAGGGTCTGACACGCGCTTGGCTTTGAGGTGTTGTTTGATTTTAACCTTACCCCAGCCTTTCATCCGAAACTTACCTAAAACATAGGCTTTGGCAAAGCGCTCTTCGTTGAGGAAGTTTTCGCTGATTAAATCGGAAATGATCTGCTCTACATCATTCTGATGAAGCCCCCAGTCGTATAATTTGTCTCGAACCTCCTGTTGTGCGCGTTCTTGATAAGCACAGTAACTCTCTGCTTTAAGCTTCGCTTGTCGTGGGGTATATTTTTTTTGTGGTTTTTCGTTTTCGAACATGATATTACAAATCTTCAAAAAATGATGCACTTTATGAAAATTATGGTGAAATTTGACTAAGAATAGGATCAAATGTATACGATAGAAAGATTGTTAGGCGTCATTGTGTATCTCCGCAAATCAATTTGTGAGGACAATGCAATAATTGAAGAATTGGCTTATGATACTCGCAAAATTCATAAAGGCAGTGAAGCACTCTTCTTTGCGCTGAAGCATCAACGGGATGGCCATAATTATATTCAGGATGCCTATGAAAAAGGCGTCCGAAGTTATGTGATTACGGATCTTACATTTGATACTTCTCCGTATGTAGATTGTAATTTCATATGGGTTGAAGATGCATTGCACTGTATACAGGCTATCGCAAAATTTCATCGCGATAGATTCTCTTATCCGGTGATTGGGATAACAGGAAGCAATGGTAAAACAATAGTCAAAGAATGGTTGTATCAATTGTTGCGAAAAGATTACGCCTGCTATCAGAGCCCTAAAAGTTATAACTCGCAATTGGGGGTGGCATTGTCGTTGTGGAAATTGAATGGGGATTATAATTTGGCCATCATAGAGGCAGGGATCAGTCGTGCAGGGGAGATGGCGAGATTGCAAGCGATGATTCAACCTACGCTGGGCGTATTGACTAGTTTGGGTACTGCGCATCAAGAAGGTTTCCTATCGGTTGACCAAAAGTTTGACGAAAAGTGGAAGCTCTTTGATACTACCGAGGTGGTGGTGATGCCTCATGCAGCACTGAAACAGGATGAGAGTGGTCATAAAACTATCAGAACTTGGGGGTATTTACCTCAAGATTATCTCTATATTACGGGTTTAAATAAAAGATTAAAAGAGACTTATGTAGGTTTTGAGTGTGCAGGGGGGAGTCACCGTTTAGTTGTTCCTTTTACGGATCAAGCCTCTATTGAAAACGTATTGACTTGTACGGTGGTGATGCTTCACTTGGGGTATGGGATAGATGCAATACAAGAGAGGGTTGCTCTGCTGAAACCCTTAGAAATGCGTCTCCAATTGAAAAGAGGTAAGAATAACTTGAGTATTGTTGATGATAGTTATTCGAATGATTTGGCTTCTTTGCAGATTGCTTTGGATTTTTTGTCGCAGCAGAATCAACATCAATCGAAGAAAATCGTATTGAGTGACTTTGATGGTATAGAGTGGACGGCTACATTCGAAGAGGACCTATTGCGGTTGCTTAACGGGAAAGGCCTTGATACTTTGTATTTTGTAGGCGAAAGGTATACGCGATTAAAAGGTAAGATCGTACAGGCTTATTTCTATGATCATACCGAGGATCTATATAATGATTTAGCGCGATTAGATTGGCGAGATAGTACGGTGCTGGTGAAGGGAGCACGTAAGTTTCACTTGGAAAGGATTACCGCGGCTTTGGTCGAACAATCACATGAGACGGTGCTGGAAATAAATCTTAATGCTATTGAGCATAATATTCAACAATATAGAGCTAAATTAGCTCCCGAGGTCAAAATGATGGCTATGGTCAAAGCTTTTTCATATGGTGCAGGGAGTTTTGAGGTTGCTAATATACTGGAATTTAATAAAATAGATTATTTAACTGTAGCTTTTGTTGATGAAGGAGTGGCACTCCGTAAAGGAGGGATTACGTTACCGATCATGGTATTGAGTCCTCATGAATCTTCATTTGAAGATTTGGTTAGTTATAACTTAGAACCTGAAATATATAGTATTCGTATTTTGAATTCCTTTGTTGATTTTGTCAATGATAGGGGTGTGATCAATTATCCTATTCACATTAAATTGGATACTGGAATGCATAGATTGGGTTTTATGGAAGAGGATATGTCTTCTTTATTATTGCGGTTGAGTACTACTAATCGGGTACGTGTAGTGTCTGTTTTTTCGCATTTGGTGGGGGCAGGAGATCCTGATTTAATGGATTTTACGAAGGATCAAATCAAGCTTTTTTTGAGATTGTCCGAGGTATTGGAAGATCAACTGGGCTATAAGGTTCTGAAACATATCTGTAATACTTCTGGGATAATTCATCACCCCGAAGTGCATCTGGATATGGTACGCCTGGGGATAGGCCTCTATGGATTTGATATGGCACCAAAAGGTATACAGTTAGCGAATGTAAGTTTGTTAAAAACGACTATATCGCAAATAAAACACCTTCCGAAAACGGAAACTGTGGGGTATGATAGAAAAGGTGTATTGAAGAGAGACTCCGTCATCGCTACAGTCAAAATAGGCTATGCAGATGGCTATAACAGACGCTTTGGGAATGGAGTAGGCAAGATGACTATTCATGGTAAAAGTGTACCTACCATCGGAAATATATGTATGGATATGTGTATGTTGGACATTACAGATGTAGAGGCTAATGAGGGGGATGAAGTGGTCGTTTTTCCTGATTTAGCGCATGCTGCGAAGGAAATTGGTACTATTCCATATGAATTGTTAACAGGTATTTCATCTCGAGTAAAAAGAGTGTATTTTTACGAATAATTATGTTTAAGAAGGTTTTTCAAAAATTGCTGTATTTCCTTATAAAAGGAATATTGGTCACAGTACCTGTTGCAGGGGCTGTGCTGTTAATGTTGTGGATAGTAGCATCTGTAGATTCTTCATTGAATATTACGCAACATTTTTTAGAAGATGAACAAGGGCATCCGTTGTATATTCCGGGCATAGGTATTCTGACTGTTTTGTGCCTTCTTATCTTTATTGGATTTATATTTACTACTTTGGTCACAGCGCCTATCCAAAGTTGGATGAACCGAACGATAAAACGTATACCTTTGTTCAATACATTGTATTCGTCTATTAAGGATTTTACTGAAGCTTTTGTAGGGGATGCTAAAAAATTCAATGAGCCTGTATTAGTTAAGGTAAATGATATGGGGTTGAAGAAAGTAGGTTTTTTGACACAACGGGACTTAACTGCCTTAGATCTTCCAGGAGAAGTGATCGTATATTTTCCGTATTCTTATTCTTTTGCTGGACAAATTGTCGTAGTAGAAGCTAAACATGTAACAAAATTGAATATAAGTGCTACTGAAGCTATGAAGCTGGTTGTCTCTGGTGGGGTATCTGGACTTGAATAAATTATGGGTAAATTATTTCAGAAAATTTTTAAAAAAGAAGAAGTTCTAGACGTTGAAAAACTGAAAGACCAAGCGGAATTGTCCTTCGTGCAATGCCGATTTGATCGAGATCTATACATCGCTTTAGCAGATGTTAATCATGAGACACTGAAATTCTGTGATTTTGTACGAGACTGTATGACTCTGACTTCCAAAACTCCAATCTTATTGGATGATGAAGTGGAAAGGATCTGTTCGTATATAACTTATTTTCAATTGTCTCGTGAAGAGGTCATTCACTGTAAGTATGAATGTGGTGTGGAGAAGGATAGAAGTTTAAAGATTGATCCTTTTATTTTATTGCCACTCATCAAGAATGCTTTGTGTTATGGTTATAATACCATGCCAAATCATCCATTACGCATTCGATTAGTCATGAGTGGTAGCCATAAGATAAAGCTCGAAGTGAGTAATAGGGTCAATCATAATCTAATAGCCATCTCTCAAGAGGATAACGACGATATAAGGCTGTTTAAAGCTCGTCTACAGCTATTGTATGGGGATAACTATGAATTGTACTTCAACAGTAACTCTAATCTATTTAAAGCGACGTTAATCATTGATGTGATACGTTAAAAATCCTTAAATTAATGTAAAGATTCTGTAACAGGTTTTATTTAAATAGATGAATTACTATATTGTATTATTAAATACTTGTTAATGGTCTAATTTAAACATTAAATATATATGGAAGTTACACTTATTGAAAAAGAACAAATAGGAGAACATAAAGTGATAGCTGCTCCTGAAAATAAAGTTAAAGAATTGCATGCTAAATTATTGGATGCACAACGATTAGGAAATGAGTTCAAGTCCAAGGTTTCTTTGACTTTTAATACGGAAGATGGGCCAATGCGTGTCGAAACTACAGTGTGGTCTTTGACGGAAAAATATGTACAGATTAAAAGTGGTGTGCTGATTCCGTTGACAGCAATGATAGCAGTGGATTTTTAATACCTTCTGTGGGTAGTATACAAACACAATAGCCTTATGCATAGTATGCATAAGGCTATTGTGTTTGTAGCATGCTAATTATTATTTTTTAGCTTCTACTTTGGTATCTGTTTTCTTAGTATTTAGATTACTTCTCTTATTACTATTTTTTTCGCCATTGGATCTTCTTTCTTGTTTTTCAGGCATTAATTTTTGTTGCTCGGGTGTCAATATTTTGTTTAATTGATCTCTATAAGCTTTTGCAACAGCTTCGTGCGACTTTTGATCTTTATTCGAAGTAGCCTTATGTTCTTTTCTAGCTTTAGCGTTGTTTAAGTTTAATGCATACACTTCTTGGCGTTGCTTATCCGTAAGTTTTACGCGTTTGTCTAATTTATCTGTACGGAATTTTGCAATCTCTTCTGGCGTCTTGTTCATCATGTCTTGCTTATCTCCATTTCTTTGGCTTTTGTGATGACGACCTTCTTTAATTTCTTTTGTAATGATTTGCTTTGGTGCTTCTTGAGCGATAGTAGCAAAACTAATTCCTGATAAAACTACGGCTAACGATAATATCTTTTTCATGCTTGTATTTTTTAAATATTTAATTTTGTTATTTGTTAGGATAGAGCGATTGTAGCAGAAAAAGTTTAATTTTTAATCTGTTAATTGTTTGTTAAATCAAATTTGTAGGGGACTAATTTGTTGGTTGGGAGTAGAAGTTGGGCTGCTACTTTGCGGGTGCTAACTTCTATTAACGCAAAAAAGCTTCATCGAAAGATGAAGCTTTTTTCTGCGGAGAGCGAGGGATTCGAACCCCCGAACCTGTGACAGTTAACGGTTTTCAAGACCGCCGCATTCGACCACTCTGCCAGCTCTCCGTCACAAAAGTAGCATTTTTGGAGAGTGTTCCAAAATATATTTGTATCGTATGGCGCTATGTGTTGAAAATGAGGTGGATTGTTTTTTACGCTGTGTTTACGATGCAATAAAATAGACGACTATTGCTTTGAGGTAGGAATAGAGACGGTATTCTAACCAAAAAAGCTTTACTACCGAAAGAAGTAGTAAAGCTTTTCTTTTATTTGAAATAGGATAGTAAAACCTAAATGTTTTTTATTTCTGCTTTAATCTTTTCACGTAAGGTATCACTAATAGGCACCAAAGGTAGACGTAGATTGTCGTGACCCAATCCCTTTTCTTGAAGGATGTATTTTACACCTCCTGGATTACCTTCTGCAAAGCATAAGTCAGTAATCGTCAATAATCGATTGTGATATTGTCTAGCTTCTGCATAATTACCTTCAAGTGCTAATCTAGTGAGGGTAGCTACTTCTTTAGGGAATGCATTGCCTACTACGGAGATGATTCCAGAAGCGCCTATAGCAATCATAGGTAGTGTCACAGGGTCATCACCCGATATAAGTAAGAAGTCTTCCGGCTTGTCGCGCATGATCTCATTAAACTGTGCAAAGCTACCTGAGGCCTCTTTAGTAGCGACTATATTCTGGAAATCGCGCGCTAAGCGTAAGGTAGTAGCAGCGCTCATAGTGCTGCCCGTACGGCCTGGTACATTGTAAAGTATAATGGGTAGTGGAGAAGCTTCGGCAATGGCTTTATAATGTTGGTAAATACCTTCTTGCGTAGGTTTGTTATAATATGGGGATACAGATAGTATGGCACAGTATCCAGGAATATCAAAACTTTTAATCTGCTCAACTACCTCGAAGGTATTGTTGCCTCCGATGCCTGCAACTAAAGGAATACGCCCTGCAGTCGCTTTGGCCGTAAATTCCCATATTTGCTTCTTCTCGGCAGCAGATAATGTAGCTGTCTCACCTGTAGTACCTAATGATACTAAATAATTCATCCCTTCCTTTATCTGAAAATCTATTAGTTTGTCTAATGTATCAAAATCTATAGATCCGTCTGTTTTGAATGGTGTAACTAATGCAACACCTGCTCCCTGAAGCTCGTTCATCGTATATATTATTCTTTTATTATATTATTGAATCATTTGTAACAACTCTTGGTCTGAAATAATAGGTATACCTAGTTTTTCAGCTTTGGCGAGTTTTGAAGGCCCCATTTTGTCTCCAGCGACTAGATAATTGAGTTTGGCAGAAATGCTACTCAACATACGTCCGCCATTGGCTTCAATGAGTGACGCTAGCTCTTCTCTGGAATGGTTGGCAAATACACCAGATATCAGAAAAGTCTGACCTGATAATTCTTCGCTCGCTAATTCTATTATTATTTCGGGTATTTCAAATTGTAAGCCTGCATCTTTCAAATAAGCAATCTCTGCATTATTTTTGTCCTCTTGGAAGTATGCATAGACACTTTCGGCAATACGAATACCTACATCGGGTACTGTAGCTATATCTTCAATAGAGGCACTGCGTAGGGCATCAATATTCTTGTAGTGATAAGCTAGCCTTTTGGCAACTGTCTCACCGACATGGCGTATACCTAATGCAAAAAGTACTTTCTCGAAAGGTTTCTCTTTCGAAATTTCTATTCCTGCAAGCATATTATTGATAGACTTTTGTCCAAAACGCTCTATATTCACTAATTGATCTTGACGATCTTTAAGGCTATACATATCTGCAATAGTCTGAATTAATCCTAACGTATAGAAGGTTTCAATGGTCTCATTACCTAAACCTGCGATATCCATCATTTTTCTGCCGGAGAAGTGTTGCAATTTACCTACTATCTGAGGTCTACAGCCACTTTGATTTGGACAATAGTGTACTGCTTCGCCTTGTTGACGAATAAGCTCTGTACCGCACTCTGGACAATGTGTCGGATAGAGAATAGCGGCCGAGTTGGGTTCGCGTTTTTCTAAATTGACTGCTATGATCTTTGGTATGATTTCGCCTCCTTTTTCGACGAAAACAGTATCCTGCTCATGCAGATCTAGACGTTCGATTTCGTTGGCATTATGTAGGGTGGCGCGTTTGACAGTAGTTCCAGCTAATAGAACAGGCGTAAGATTTGCTACCGGGGTAACGGCTCCAGTTCTGCCTATTTGATAGGTTACTTGTTCTAATTTGGTTTCTACACGTTCGGCTTTGAACTTGAAGGATGTAGCCCATCGAGGTGATTTGGCAGTAAATCCTAATTCCTCTTGGTAGTTGTAATCGTTCACTTTGATGACAATACCGTCAATTTCAAAACTTAAATTATGACGCTCTTTATCCCAATAGTGTACAAAATCAAGAACTTCATCAATAGATGAGCATAGTTTGCTGTGTTGGGATACATGAAAACCCCACTCTTTTACAGCCTCTAGGCTTTGCCAGTGCGTTTGAAAAACTCGCTCTCGATCGGCCATGTACAGAAAATATAAAAAGCAATCTAAAGGACGTTTAGCAACTTCGGCAGAATCTTGTAATTTGATCGAACCTGATGCAAAGTTTCTGGGGTTTGCATAGGTCTGCTCGTCATTTTCTCTTCTTTCTTCATTCAAGCGCTCAAAGGCTTGTTTGTGCATGAATATTTCGCCGCGAATCTCGAAAGTAGGAGGGATGTTATCGCCTACTATTTGATGCGGTATAGAACGTATAGTCTTTACATTATTGGTGACATCGTCTCCTTGAACACCATCGCCACGTGTAATCGCTTGTTTTAAACAGCCGTTTTCGTAGGTAATGGAAATGGATAGTCCGTCAAATTTTAATTCGCAAACATACGGCACTGGATGTCCTATGGCTTTGATGATGCGTTCGTCAAAATCACGTAAATCATCTTCATTATAGGTGTTGCTTAGTGACAACATTGGCCAGCGATGTTTGACTGTCTTAAACTTAGAGGTGATGTCTCCACCCACTTTTAAAGTAGGGGAGTTGGGGTCGCGATATTGGGGGTATTGAGATTCTAAAAGCTCTAATTCTTTTAGTTTCTGATCAAAGTCAAAATCGGAAATAATAGAATTAGCTAATACGTAATATTGGTAGTTATATTCGTTTAATTCTGCTGTTAAATGTTCAATTTTAGTTTTGATATCTTGCGACATAATAGACGAAATTAGTAAAATTTGAGAGGTAAAAATAATTTTAACTTCACTTTTTGAACAGCATGTTATGGAGTCAAAAGTAGCTGTTCTGATGAAGTTGTGGGGTTAAAAATTATCAACAGGTAAGTCAGAGAATTTTTGAATTTTGTTCACGTAAAAGTTCCAGATAATGGATTTTTTATAAACTCCCTTACTATTAAAATTTGTAGAATATTTTTTTCGCTTGGCTGCATTTTTGAAGATATTCAAGAAAAAATACTGATGTGCTCGGCTAATTGCCCAAGCATCTCTGAACTTTCCTTGAATTAAAAAATGTAATAATGCCACAAAATCTAACCACAAACGTATGAATATTATTCCTATCGAATGTGTAACTGTCAGGTTCTTTTGAAGCATTACAAGGTTATTTCGGAAGTTTAAATATGTTTTTTTCGGGTTGCTGGTATTGAGGGTTCCTCCACCTACGTGATACACTACACTACTTGGACAATATCCTATGCGATAGCCCTTTTTTTTCATTCGCCAACAAAGATCAATTTCTTCCATGTGGGCAAAGAAATCATCGTCAAAACCTTGTAGCTCTTTCCAAACATCCGCTTTGATGAAAAAGGCAGCTCCTGAAGCCCAAAATATTTCTTTCTCTTGATCATATTGGCCGGTGTCTACTTCGGTAATATTCATAATACGTCCACTACAAAAGGGATAGCCATAGCGGTCTAGGTATCCACCCGCTGCACCTGCGTGCTCAAACTTTGTCTTTTGATGGTAAGCCAGAATTTTGGGTTGGGCTGCCGCATAATTTTCTTTTTCCATCATCGTGATGATCGGCTCAATCCAATTATCTGACACCTCTACATCGGAGTTGAGGAGTATAAAGTAATCCGCTTCAACATGCTCTAATACTTTGTTATAACCACCAGCAAAACCATAATTTTTATCATTTTGTATGATTCTGATTTGTGGATAATACTCCCTTACGAATGCTAGTGAATCATCAGTTGATGCATTGTCTCCAATGATAAATTCAATATTAGGATAGTGACTATTGTATACGTAAGGCAAAAATTTCTCTAGGAAATATCTGTTATTCCAATTCAAAATTACTACCGCTACCTTTGGCATCTGCTTCATATCTCTTATCTTCTCTGTCTTTTCCAACGATTATGCGACCATAGCCAATAAGCTGGCTCTTTCTTTATTATTTCTTCTGTAAACTGATTGTGTATTATTGTGATTTCATGTTCAGGATACAGAGATGGATTTTCTATTAAGGTAGTGAATTTACAAAAATAGTGTCCTCTTTTTTCTTTTCTACCAATTTCACAAAAAACAACAGGATTTTCAGTTAATTTGGAAATGCGTTCAGTACCAGTATAAACTAAAGCCTCTTGGTTAAGGAATGGCATAAAAAAATCAGAGTCTTGATATAAAGGTGTTTGATCAGCTACAAACATGCTGATGTGAGGCTGGTTTTTTAACCGTACAATATGTCTCAGAATCTGTTTCATAGGCACCATAGTAGCACCAAAACGGGTTCTAATATTATTGAAAATACTATTAAAGTTTTTGTTGTTTAATGGTTTGTATATAATTAAACGTGGATAATCCGTCATTAATGATAACCGGTGTATACCCAGCTCCCAATTTCCGTAGTGAGCAGTAACGCCAATTACCGATTTACCAGCATGGAAATGTCGGTATACTTCGTCGGGGTTAATCAATTCTATTCGTTTGATTACTTCCTTTTCCGAAATGGAAATCATTTTGATCGTTTCGACTAGAATATCGGGTAGATACCTATAAAATTTCTTAGCAATGGCTTTGATTTCGTCTGGTGATTTTTCGGGAAAAGAATTATAAAGATTTTTGTAAACAATTTTTTTGCGATAACCTAAGACGTAATAAATAAGAACATAGATGATATCCGAAATGAGGTATAGCAACCAAAAAGGAAATTTGGATAAAAACCACAAAATTGAATATATAATGTTTTTAGTCATGTACTGGTTTTCGAACTTGTAAAGTGTGCAAATATCCCTAAATAAAGTTATTATTGCAGATAATTTTAATGATAATTTTAAATATGTCCAATTCTATCATACTTCCAGGTCTTTATCTGCCCCCAACTTCCTATTTTCATACTATTTTGCAAAATGAAGGACCTGTGAAAATAGAACAATATGAGAATTTTCCTAAGCAAACTTATCGTAATCGTACGAAAATAGGAACTGCTAATGGTATTTTAGAGCTTTTTGTTCCCATTAATCATGGAAGAAGGGAGCATAGGGCGATTAAAGAAGTACAAATAAATTATGACCATGACTGGCAAAGACTACATTGGACCAGTATTCAAACAGCTTACCGTAGCTCGCCCTATTTTGAGTATTATGAGGATGATTTTAGGAAGTTTTATGATGAAAAATATAATTTTCTGTTAGATTATAATGTGCAACAGTTGGAATTAGTTTTTAAAATATTGAAGGTGAAAAGGGAAATTACTTTTACTGATAGCTATCAAAAAGAATACGAAGATGGGCTAGATTTTAGAAGTACTATTCACCCTAAGAAGGAATGTGTATATAAAAATCCTAAACCTTACTATCAAATATTTGAAGATAGAACAGGTTTTATTCCTGATTTGAGTATAATTGATCTTATTTTTAATCAAGGACCTCAAAGTAAGAGTTATTTGTAGAAAATCATTTTTTCTTAATACGCAATATCGTTGTTACACTGTGTTGTTTTTATTAAATTTGTCTTTTTATTAAAATAAGAGGAATAAATTCTTACATTTATTGATACTTTACTATAAACTTTTTTCTATTAGTTATGTTTTAATATTAAGTAAAACCTAGAAAGGATACTGTTTTTTCAAATTTGATAGATTTATTTATGAAGTATCGTGTTGCTATAATTGAAGATAATAATATTTTCTGTTTCATTTTTGAAAAACTAATCAAGAAATACGAAAAGCATAGTATTGATGTACTTTCATTTAGTAATGGTAAAGAAGCTCTGGATTATTTGTTATTGAACATGAATACAAAAGATCTTCTACCCAATTTGATTTTCGTGGATATTAATATGCCCATTCTTAATGGTTGGGAGTTTCTAGATGCATTAACTAAAGTAAATACTAATGTATTTAATGAGATAATATTTTTTATAGTAAGTTCATCAGATAATAAAATTGACATTAATAAAGCTAAGGAATATGATTTTGTAAAGAATTATTTGCATAAACCCTTGGATAAATTAAAACTTTTCTCCATTTTGGATGAATATTTACCCTAATTAATTACCTATTATTAAGTGAG
>CANRHE010000019.1 GCA_947630335.1 uncultured Sphingobacterium sp. | reverse complement strand
AATACTAATTGATATTGTTCTTTACCCTTAGTGGATACCTTACGATATTTTACTATTTCTGTTTTAGTCGTCAACGCATCATAGCCTACAAAATCTGTATCATCTGACTCATTAACAATAATCCAGTCTCCTGTATCGATTGCTGTAGCTGCTCTAGAACGATCTTTTTGTGCTTGGAGAGCTTTTTCAAAAGCGATCATATCCACACTTAAGTCCTTTTCTCTTGCCAAAAGCTCAGTCAAATCTATCGGAAATCCATAAGTATCAAATAACTCAAAAGCAAAATCTCCATTTATAACAGCATGACTCTCTGCATAAGACTCGAAGCGCTGAATACCTGTAGTTAAAGTTCTCAAGAATGAAATTTCCTCTTCTAAAATAACCTTCTCTACAAAATCACGCTGTTGATATAGCTCATCGAACACCCCTTTAAATTGATCGGCTAAAATCGGCACCAACTCATGAAAAAATGGAGTTTTAAAATCTAAAAATGTATAAGCATAACGAACAGCGCGACGTAAAATACGGCGAATAACATAACCTGCTTTATTATTAGACGGCAGCTGACCATCAGCTATAGCGAAACTAACTGCACGTATATGATCTGATAACACACGCATAGCTATATCCGTCTTCTCATCTAGACCATACGCGATTCCAGATTTTTGAGCAATATACTGAATCAACGGCTGAAATACATCCGTATCATAATTAGAAGTTTTTCCTTGAATACAACGCACTAGACGTTCAAATCCCATACCTGTATCCACATGTTTTGCAGGTAGAGATTCCAGCGACCCATTTTTTAATCGGTTAAATTGCATGAAAACTAAATTCCATATTTCAATAACCTGGGGGTGATCAGCATTAACCAATTCTTGGCCCAATACATGAGTACGCTCATCGTCCGTACGCATATCGTAATGAATTTCTGAACAGGGTCCACATGGTCCCATATCTCCCATCTCCCAAAAATTATCTTTCTTATTTCCTAATAGAATACGATCTTCAGCTATATGCTCTTTCCAAAAATCAAAAGCCTCCGTATCACGCGCCAGCCCTTCAGATTCATCACCTTCAAAAATCGTAACATATAAACGATTTTTATCCAGCTTATATACTTCCGTAAGAAGTTCCCATGCCCAAGCGATAGCTTCTTTTTTAAAATAATCACCAAATGACCAATTTCCTAACATTTCAAACAAGGTATGGTGATAAGTATCAATACCCACTTCCTCCAAATCGTTATGTTTTCCAGAAACACGCAAACAACGTTGTGTATCGGCAACTCTAGGATATTTAATAGCTGCTTCTCCCAAGAATAAATCCTTGAACTGGTTCATGCCCGCGTTCGTAAACATTAATGTAGGGTCGTTCTTAACCACAACTGGCGCCGATGGCACAATATGATGTGACTTACTTTTGAAAAAATCCAAAAATGCTTCGCGTATTTCTCTACTGGTCATTGAAATCATAGTTTTTATAAAGAGGCAAATTTACTCAAATTCACACGGTAATACAATCAAAAAAAACATAACTTATGATTATAAAGGCAGTCCTAACGGTATTATGACAACTATCTACACAAAAGGTGACCAAAGTCAGTGCAGATGATTTAATTATTTACTATTTTCGAGAAAGAATTTACACAGATATAACTTCAATGAGCACAAAAATAATAGTTCCAACAGATTTTTCTGAACATGCATTTATAGCCGCCCAATTCGCTTGTAAAATTGCGATCAAACAAACTTATCATATCCATTTAATTCATTTTCATAACTCAAAAACAACAATATTTGACGAGAAAATGAATGCTAAAGAACCAGACAATGATGTTTTAAACGGCGAGTTATTAATTAAAGAGTGGAAAGATTCACTAAAACGTGAGTTCCCTAATGTCCATATTCACTCAGAATGTATAAATGGACTTATTACGGATACACTACCTAAAATAGCCAACAAAGAAGATTACGCCATGATAGTGATGGGTAGCAAAGGTTTGGCAAAGAAAGACTCCGCCTTATTCGGAAGTATCACTAGTCAGGTAGCATCAAAAAGTAAAATACCAGTTCTTGCTATACCCAATTCTTCTCTGATCAAAGATCAGGATAAGGCTGCTATTTTAACTAATTTTAAAGAAGATGAATTAGAATCTTTAAAAGAATACATTACATTGTTAGGCTCTATTCCGACATTAGATATTATTCACGTATATCAAAACTCTGATAATCTATCCGAAGTAGAAGAAAAAATTGCAGATTGGTCAAATAAAATAAAATTGATTATCCCAGAAACGACTATCAATACAGTTTTAAAACCTATAAACTACAATGACAATAAACAAGACACCATAGCTGAAGTCGTTAATAACACAATCAACGAGTATCATTACAATATGGTAATCGTCACCAAAACAAGGAAGTCATTTTTTGATCGATTATTTTCACGATCAATCTCTAAGGAGGTAATCCTTGAATTAGAAACTGTAGTATTTTTTGATAACAATTAAGAGATTAATAATGAAAAACAAAATATTAATTCCCGTAGATTTTACAGATTCTTCTAGACAAGCTATTAACTATGCTTGTCTACTTCCTCATAATAACCCTCACGAGATTGATCTTATACATGTCTTTACCGATCATAGCAATGCTTTTCATAATATTAAAGAAAATGCGGAGCCTCAAGATTACCGCGTAGAAGATGCTAAACGTGATTTACAAGAGTTAATAGAAATTTGCCAAATTGAATTCCCCGACATCAAATTCAATGCTCTTTTCAAAACAGGTAACCTTTTCGAAACACTCCGAAAAACCGTTAGTGAAGATGATTCTTACAAAGCGATTGTCATGGGAACCAAAGGCTCATCTGGATTAGATGCCCTACTATTAGGGTCTAATATGTTTGAAGTATTCCAAAACAGTAAAGTACCTGTATTGGCTGTTCCTAAAACAGACAAAAAAAATCATTTCGACAAAATAGGTTTACTATGTAACTTTAAGAACGGAGAACTTGATGTACTCAAGCAAGCTATTGAATTATATGGTACTAATTTCGAAATACTATTGATTCACGTCAATACCAACAACGAAAGTGTAGCTGCATTAGATACGAAATTCAAGGAATTTATAAATAAGATAATTGAAGAGACTGGTATCGAAAACATATCCTACGTCATAAAGACACAAGCTTTCTTGGTACAATATAAAGAAGACATTGCATCTGCTATCAATTCAGTTATATCTGATGAGCTTATAGATGTTCTATTAGTAACCAAAAGCAAGAAAGGATTCTTAAGAAAGATAATTGAAGAAAACGTAGTAAAACAAATGGCTTACCAAATTCAAATTCCCAAATTTTTTGGAAAGACGAATTAATTAAATTTTATTTATAGACTACTTGTCAAAACAGTTTATTTTATTTTTTGTTTACAATAGTATAAATAAACAAATTGAATTTATGAAAACAGGCTTAAAAAAAGTTACACTTTTGATTGCTACTGGCTTAATAAGCTCTGCATCATTTGCCCAACTCCAAAATGAACCAAGTATTGAAGGTACAAAACCCTTTAGCCCTTCTTCTGACTACAGAGTATGGTCTTTCGGTGTTAACGCAGGTGTATTGAACCAATCTAATCTCTTTGGTTTCAACAGAGCTGGATTTGACAAGTTACAAAGTAACTTTGGATACTCAGCGTATATCAAGAGACAAATATCACCTTCATTTGGGTTAAAAGCACAATACTTAGGCGGTAAAGTTGGCGGAAAAAATGAGAATGCATTACCTGGTGAGATTCAAGAGTTTGAAGCAAAACTCCCATGGTCAGCAGCTATCTCTGGAGAGTTTACACTTGCCAACACAAACTGGAGATTTGTTAATAGCATCGTCAAGCCATACATATCATTAGGTTTGGGAGTATTAAACAATAAAACTTCTGTAGATGTTTCTCCTTCTAACCTAAGTCCTGCAGTAGAAATTGCTGAAAAATCGACTACAAAATTATACGTACCACTTGATTTTGGGTTTAAATTTGCAGTTGCTAAAGGAATCAACATCGACCTTGGTTACCAATTAAGCTGGGCAAACCAACACCTTGACGGCAAACCAGCTGGTCAATATAAAAACGATTTGTTTTCTTATGGACATGCAGGTGTAGAGTTTGCTTTAGGAAATAGAGAAAAACCATTCTTAGCAAATAGCAATCCCGTAGCTACTATGGAGTTACAATATGATGCTCTTAAAGCAGAAAATGACGCTCTTAAAGCCGCCAACAAAAACCTTCAACAACAAGTAAGCGAAATTCATAGCGACTTGAGAGATGATGATGGAGATGGAGTTGCAAATAAATTTGACAAGTGCCCTGATACGCCTAAAGGAACTCAAGTTGACGGAGCTGGTTGTCCAATAATCGTAGTTAACGAAACAAAAGTAATAGAGAAAATAATCATAACTGAAGAAGACAAACAGGTTGTGGCAGAAGCAATCAAAAACTTAGAATTTGATTTAAGCAAAGCTACCATCCGTCCGTCATCGTATCCGTCATTAGACAGAGTAGCTACCTTACTAATTGAGAAAAACATAAAGTTAAAATTAGCAGGATATACAGATAACACGGGATCTTTACAGTTAAACATGCGCTTATCCAAAGAACGTGCTGAAGCTGTTAAGCATTACTTAGTTTCAAAAGGTGCAAACCCAGCTAATATTGAGGCTGCTGGTTACGGACCTAATGATCCAATCGCTACTAATGCTACTCCAGAAGGGCGTCAATTAAATCGTCGTGTAGAATTTATATTATATTAAAATATAATAGGAAATGAATAATAAAAATAGGGCGCTATTTAGCATCCTATTTTTATTATTATAGAAATTATACCCTTACCAAGGTTTAAAATTTGACTGTACAGGTTTTGTTAAATCAAACTCAACCGTAAAAACTCTATCAGAACCAATCCTTCTTAAGTTGTAAGTATAAGTTTGACCATCCATCGTAATCCACCATACATTTTGACAGGCATAGTCAATCAATTCACATGTTTCATTATCTGCGGGGAACATTTGAATAGTATCCCCTCCTTCATTGTTAGACGTACCACCATAAAACGTAACTTTATCCGGTGATCCATCTTCATGACGATGGTCATGTTTGAGCGTTAACACATTATTGGAAAAACTAAGTATCCAAGTTCTAGATTTATCTTCACCCACATAAAACGGAATTTTCACTTCTCGATCTGTATATTGCATGACTTCCATCAGTAATCTCTTTCCCGTAAAACCATCTCCTTCCTTACCTCCTGCAATAATTTTCCCTTCAAAATACTGGCCTTCAAAAGGTTTAAATTTTTCTAAGAACACTTTAGACTTGGGTATATCCTGCGCAAATACTAATTGTATACTCCATACACAGCATACTATCACAGGTTTCAACAATTTAGATAACATCATTTCAAAATCATTTTAAGGTTAATTTCAAAGATAAGATTAAAAATCAAGAGGTTGTAGTGTAGGTTTTTAATTTTATTTTTATTACCTTTGTACCGCCTTAGGCAATATAGCCTATTGTATAATTTATTTCATGAACCCATTTTTAGAACTGGGAATCCGTGAGGAAGTTGTTAAAGCCGTAACAGAGATAGGTTTCGAAAAACCTTCTGAGATTCAGGAAAAAGCCATTCCTGTATTGTTAACTGGTGACGACGATTTTGTCGGATTAGCCCAAACCGGCACAGGTAAGACAGCTGCATTCGGTCTTCCATTGTTAGAATTGCTAGACTTTTCTCAAAAACACCCACAAGCATTAGTATTATGCCCTACTCGTGAGTTGTGTTTACAAATCGCCAAAGATATTGAAAGATTTGCTAAATACATTGACAATGTACATGTTGTAGCAGTATATGGTGGAGCTAACATCTCTGACCAATTACGTCAAATTAGACGTGGTGTACAGATTGTTGTAGCAACTCCAGGTCGTATGTTGGATATCATTGGTAGAAATGCTATTGATTTTTCAAATGTTAAGTATGTTGTATTAGATGAAGCGGACGAAATGTTAAACATGGGTTTCCAAGAAGACATCAACAACATATTGTCAGAAACTCCTGACATTAAAAAAACTTGGTTATTCTCAGCTACTATGCCAAAAGAGGTACGTCGTATTGCTCAAAAATACATGACTGACCCGGTTGAATTAACTGTAGGAACCAAAAACACAGGTAATGCTAACATTGAGCATAATTATTATTTAGTGCGAGCTAGAGATAAATATGCAGCTTTCAAACGTATTGTTGACTCCAACCCTGAAATCTTCGGTATTGTATTTTGTCGTACAAAAATTGAAACGCAAGAAATTGCAGAATCTTTAATCAAAGACGGATACAACGCAGATGCTTTACACGGTGACTTGTCTCAACAACAACGTGATAAAGTGATGAAACGTTATCGTGACCGTAGCTTACAATTATTGATAGCTACAGACGTTGCTGCTCGTGGTATTGACGTTAACGACGTGACACACGTTATTAACTTCTCTTTACCTGACGAAATAGAAAACTATACACACCGTTCAGGACGTACTGCACGTGCTGGTAAAACTGGTGTTTCTATCTCTTTGATTAATATTAAAGAGCAAAGCAAGATTCGTCAACTTGAAAAAGTAATTGGTAAACCATTTGAACGCAAACAAGTTCCTCAAGGAGAAGAAGTTGTTGAAAAACAATTAATGACAATCATTAATAAAGTTCAAAATGTAGAAGTTAACGAAGAACAAATGAACAATTTCTTACCTGCCATTATGAAAGGTTTTGAATCTTTATCAAAAGAAGAAATTGTTAAAAGATTTGCTTCACTAGAGTTTAATAGATTCTTAGATTACTACAAAGGAGCTACAGATCTAAATATTGACGGTAAAGACACAGGTCGTGAACGTGGCGAGCGTGGTGAACGTGGTCCACGTCAAGGATCTAAAGGATATACTCGTTTATTCATGAACTTAGGTTCTGTTGATGAGTTTAGTCGTGGTGACATGTTAGGTTTTATCTGTAACAACTCTAAAATATCTGGAAAATCAATTGGTAAAATTGATATGAAAGGTGTATTCACTTTCTTTGAAGTACAAGACGAAGAAGTTAACAAAGTATTTGAAGGCTTCAAAGGTGTTGATTTCAATGGCCGTCAAGTAAGAATTGAAGTGTCAGGTGAAGGTGGCGGCGGCGGTCGTTCATCAGAACGTGGCGGACGTCCTTCTAGAGGTGGCGAAAGAAGAAGCGGAGAGCGTAGCGGTGAACGCCGCAGCAGCTTCGGCGGAGGAGAAAGAAGAGAACGTAGTGGGGATCGTCGTAGCAGTAGCTATGGTGGTGGAGAAAGAAGAGAGCGTAGCGGTGACGGTGGTGGTTTCCGTGACTTCTCTGGCAAACGCCGCGAAACAAAAAGCAAATATTAATCTCATTAATATTCCGTATTTTTACAAGGCTATCTACTAATGTAGATAGCCTTATTTTGTTAATACAGCCTATGGAAATAAAGCCAACACGAGTTTTTGATTTAATAAATTATCATCATAATCTCTATCCTGACGTTCCACTATATTCTTATAAAAAAAATAAGAATTGGACAAATCTCTATACAGACGAGTTTATACAGTTAATCAATACAACTTCAAAGTGGCTCATTTCATTAGGTGTCAAGCCTAATGACAAGATTGGTCTAATTTCAGAAAATAGATACGAATGGAATATCCTCGACTTTGCCATACAACAAATTGGCGCCATTGTAGTGGCTGTATATCCTAATATAGCAGACAACGATTATATCCATATATTTAACCATGCTGAAGTTAAAATAACTTTTATAAGTAATACTATCCTTTACAATAGGATCAAAAACATACAAGGTGATATCCCCTTATTAAATTCGATTTATCTCTTTGATCAACACGATGATTATCCCCACTGGTTAACTCTTCAAAAACAAGAAATATTAGGAAGTGATGAGGAATTAGAAGCTCGAAAAGCAGCTGTGTCTACCGATGATATCGCTAGCTTAGTCTACACATCAGGGACTACAGGTAAGCCAAAAGGTGTGATGCTTACCCATAAGAACCTGCTAGCAGATACTATGAGTAGTGAAGTCTCCTTTCCAGTAACTCACCACCAGCGTGCCTTATCATTCTTACCGGTCTGTCATGCTTACGAACGTGTATTTCATTATGTTTATATCTATAAAGGCTTATCTATACATTATGCTGAATCCATTGATTCTATAGGTGAAGACATGAAAGAGGTCAAACCACATATTTTCTCTGCTGTACCTCGTGTCCTTGAAAAAGTTTATGAAAAAATAATGAAAACAGGTGAAAGCCTTACAGGTGTCAAACGTCTATTATTCTTTTGGGCACTCCGTTTAGGAGAGCGCTATCAATTTGATGATAGATCATTTTGGTATAATTTTCAACTGGCCATTGCTCGTAAGCTTATATTTTCAAAATGGAGAGAGGCCTTAGGTGGACAGGTATTAGGCATAGCATCCGGTTCAGCAGCATTGCAAGAAAAACTAATACGAATCTATACCGCAGCAGGAATTAATATCTACGAAGGGTATGGACTTACTGAAGCTGGGCCATGCTTAGCCGTCAACGATTTTAAAAGAGGAATGAAAATAGGTACAGTAGGCGTTCCTTTAATAAATATTCAAATAAAGCTCGCCGAGGATGGCGAAATTTTAGCCAAAGGCGATAACATAATGTTAGGTTATTATAAAGATGAAGAAGCTACAAAAGAAGTATTACGCGACGGATGGCTTTACACGGGTGATATTGGTCAATGGATAGATGGAAAATATTTAAAAATCATCGATCGAAAAAAAGAAATGTTCAAAACATCTGGAGGTAAATATATCGTTCCGCAAGCTATTGAATCTAAAATGGTCGAATCCCCATTTATTGAACAGTTTATGGTAATTGGTGAAGGACAAAAATTCCCAGCAGCTTTCATTGTGCCCTCTTACACCAATTTATTAGAATGGGCCAAAACACACGCACCTTCTCTTGTAAACTTATCTAAAGATCGTTTTCTACATTGTGATGAAATATTTAATCAACTATCCTTAGAGTTAGAAAAAGTGAATCAAATATTTGGGAAATGGGAACAAATCAAAAAATTTGCCATCATCAACTCAGAATTCACTGTGGAAGGTGGAGAGCTCACACCCACACTTAAAATGAAAAGAAAAATCATTTTAGAGAAATACAAAGCTGAATATAATACCCTATATAATTAACAGCAAGGGCTATGCAGTAATTGCATAGCCCTTGCTGTTAATTAGGATAGAGAATATTCCAATTAATAAACATTTAGTACTATTTAATACCTAAAAAATTTAATTAAGATTATTTTTATACTACTTTAATAATAATAAAGTATATTTGTGTACTAATTATAAGTATATGGATTACGATCTGCTAAAAGATGTTATTAAATTAATAGAAAAATTTGATAAGGTGAATACAGATAAAAAGTTTTCATCAGATCTACAAGGGTTTAAGGATTGGATAAGTCAAGAAAACCAAAAAGAAAATACAACCTTAATTCCTGACTGGGAAAATAAAGAAAAAGGTAGAAGTATTGACAGTGTTATCAATACCTTATTAATTCATATCAGCAGATTCGCTAAAAGCTATTCTAAATCTGCGATTGCAGGTTCCGAATTCACAAGTCAAGAGGAGTTTATATATTTAATTAATTTGCAAGCCTATGGGCAGATGACAAAAACAGCCTTGATTAAAAGAAATGTACATGAAAAAACATCAGGTATGTTGATAATAAACCGATTGATTGCCAAAGGATGGGTAGAACAAGTTCAATCTACAGTTGATAAGAGAAATAAACTGATAAGTATTACAAAAAAAGGTTTAGCTTTATTAAATCAACAGATGGAAAATATTCGTCATGCTACTAACTTAGTTGTAGGCGATTTAACTGCAGAAGAAAAATTAGAATTAGTTCGTTTATTAAATAAACTAAACGATTTCCACCTCAATATATATCATAGCAAAACAACAGGTTTTTAATCAAATTTCATAATGTACGATGTGATTTCATGATCACTGATAAATCACATCCCACATTTGGTCATTCAATATACAAAGGTAATTAACGATGAAAAAGAAAATCGCAATCATAGGCACTGGGTTCTCGGGACTATCGGCAGCTGCATATTGCGCTAAAGCAGGTCACGAAGTACATGTATACGAGAAACACAGTCAACCAGGAGGGCGTGCTCGACAATACAGTACACCAGAGGGATATGTGTTTGACATGGGACCAAGTTGGTACTGGATGCCGGACATAATAGCTGATTTTTTCGGTGACTTCGGTTTTAATACTTCTGACTTTTATGAATTGAAAGAATTGGATCCGCAATTTGAAATTATTTTCTCAGACTCTAGCATTAAATTACCCAAGGGTCTTGACAACATAAAGGATCAATTTGAGTCTATTGAAGAGGGGGCAGCAGAGAAACTAGATAACTTTATGTCCATTGCAAAATACAAATACGACATTGGAATGAAAGATTTTGTAACCAAGCCATCTTATAGCTGGTTAGAATTCTGCTCACCAAAGATTGTTAAAAGTGCATTCCGTCTCGATCTCCTGACAAATTTTAGAAGCTATGTGAGTAAATACTTTACTAACCCTAAACTTCAGACCTTAATGGAGTTTCCAGTAATATTTTTAGGTGCTTCACCCAAAAATATACCAGCTTTATATAGTCTCATGAACTACGGTGGCTATGCACTTGGTACACACTACCCTATCGGCGGATTCTATCAACTGGTATTAGCGATGCAAGCTGTAGCTGAAAGAAATGGTGCAACTTTCCATTTTAACAAACCAGTGAGTGCAATCACTACGCATCAAAATAAAGTAGATGGACTTATAATAGACGGTCAGAAG
This sequence comes from uncultured Sphingobacterium sp., assembly GCA_947630335.1. Taxonomy (GTDB): domain Bacteria; phylum Bacteroidota; class Bacteroidia; order Sphingobacteriales; family Sphingobacteriaceae; genus Sphingobacterium. The sequence continues at coordinate 14,748 of CANRHE010000019.1, read as the reverse complement.
TTAGAATATGATGCAGTCATTGCCTCCTCTGATTACCATCATTCAGAGCAATTATTACCCGAAACATTCCGTAATTACACAGAAAAATATTGGGAAGATAGAATATTTGCCCCTTCATGTTTACTATTCTATTTGGGTATAAATGAAAAAATACCTAACTTAAAACATCATACGCTGTTTTTTGAAAATCATTTGGATGAGCACATAGATGATATTTATAAGCAAAAGAAATGGCCTGAAAAACCTTTGTTTTATACGTGTTGTCCTTCCAAAACAGATTCTACTGTCGCGCCTGAAGGAAAAGAGAATTTATTCTTATTGATGCCTCTAGCGACAGAAATAAATGATGAAGAAAGCATACGAGAAAAATATTTGGTAGAAATGCTTACACGTATCGAAAAGCATACAGGTATCAAAGACTTAGCATCCAAGATAGAGTACAAAAGAAGCTACTGTGTGAGTGATTTTAAAATGGATTATAACGCCTATGGCGGTAATGCTTATGGTCTTGCTAATACATTAAATCAAACAGCGGTATTAAAACCTAAAATTAGAAATAAGAAATTAAAAAATCTATTCTATGCCGGCCAATTAACAGTACCCGGTCCTGGCGTACCTCCAGCGATCATATCGGGTAAAATTGTCGCTAATGAAATAAATAAATTATAAACATAAGTATTATGAAAAGATTATTTGATGAGCTTTCTTTTAGCGTGAGCAAAGCAACTACACAAAAATATAGTACTAGTTTTTCTTTAGGAATTTTGGCTTTAAAACCATCTATCAGATGGGCAATATACGCTATATATGGTTATGTACGTCTGGCAGACGAAATTGTTGATAGCTTTCATGGATATGATAAAGAAAACCTCTTAAGAAGTCTAAAATTACAAACTCAAGAGGCTATTGATCATAAGATATCCTTGAATCCAATTTTACAGGCCTTTCAAGAAACCGTAAACAAATATAACATAGACAAAAGTCTTATTGACCAATTCCTACATAGTATGGAAATGGATTTACAAAAAATAGATTATAATTCGGATTTATATAAAGAATATATCTTTGGCTCTGCTGAAGTCGTCGGTTTAATGTGTCTTCAAGTATTTACAGAAGGTAATAAACAGCAATACGAAGAACTCAAGCCCTATGCTATGAAATTAGGGTCTGCTTTTCAAAAAATAAACTTTCTAAGAGATTTGAAAGATGATTATCAAGTTTTGGGACGTACCTATTTCCCGAATGTAGACATGAATAAATTTGATAGTGACATTAAAAAGAAAATTGAAGACGAGATTCATGAAGAATTCAAAGAAGCATTAATTGGAATAAAAAAATTACCTAACTCTTCTATGTTCGGTGTTTATTTGGCCTACAAATATTACATATCACTCTTTGACAAAATAAAAAACAAATCAGCAAAAGAAGTTTTAAGTAGCAGAACTAGGGTTCCTAATTTTCAAAAAATAATATTAGCATTCACTAGTTACCTCCGTTATAAAGTCACTTTAATTCGCTAATAATGCTGTCTCAATATATACTTATAATTGGATTCTTACTATCTTTTTCTACAATAGATAGTGAGGTTCTTACGATTGAAAAAATCAGAGAAGATTACATGCATTATGCTACAGACAAAAAAAAATGTGAAAGTGCTATAGAAAGCCTAGCTAACGTAGAAAACAAAAACAGTTTACAATTAGGTTATTATGGCGCATTACAAACCATTTGGGCTAATCATGCATCCAATCCAATAGGTAAACTAAATACCTTCATAAAAGGAAAAAAAAACATAGAAAAAGCAATAGCAGAAGATAACGATAATACAGAGCTACGATTTATTAGACTATCTATTCAAACTAATGCACCTTATTTTTTGAACTATCGTTCGAATATTGAAGAAGATAAATCATTCATTATAAAAAGGAAAAATGAAATACAATCTATTTCATTACGTAATAATATAAATGCTTTGCTAAAAGAATAAATATGAAGTATACCTTATTTAGAAAACAGCAATTAAAATGCAGTCTAGAGACAGCTTGGGATTTTTTCTCAAATCCCCTGAATTTAGCAACCATCACTCCTAAGGACTTAGGATTCACTATACTCACGAAAGAAGATAAATTAGACAAGATATATTCAGGAATGATTATCAATTATAAAGTATCACCTTTAATGGGCATTCCTTTACATTGGCAGACTCGGATTGATCAAGTAAACATGTATCACAGTTTTGTTGATTTTCAAGAAAAAGGGCCGTACAAATATTGGAAACATCATCATGAATTTGTGATTAATGATGGAGGTGTTCTTATGAAAGATAGTATCGAATATGAATTACCTTTTGGTATAATAGGTGACATCACCAACAAACTTATAGTCCGCCAAAAGCTAATAGATATCTTTGATTACCGCTACAATCTATTAGAAGAAATGTTTAATACAAAAGTCAACTAAAGCAACATGATGTACTTAATTACTTTATTTACTTTCTTTATTATGGAAGGTGCAACTTGGCTTATCCATAAGTATGTGATGCATGGATTTCTTTGGTATCTGCACAGGGACCACCATGATCATAGCAACGATGGTCCATTAGAAAAGAACGACTATTTTTTTGTTATTTTTGCTATCCCCACCATCGTACTCCTTTACTTTGGATCACTAGCAGATTACAATTATCTATTTTTTATTGGTCTCGGTATTATGCTCTATGGTATGGCATATTTCTTTATACATGATGTTTTTATACATCAACGTATACATTTCTTTAGCAGAACAAAAAATCCTTATTTTCTAGCATTGAGAAGAGCACACAAACAACATCATAAACATACCGGCAAAGAAGATGGAGAGTGTTTTGGATTCTTATATGTGCCTTTCAAATATTTCAGAATGTATTTTAAAAACGATCATAAATAATGGAATACACTTACTTACTTGTTTTATTTTTTACGATTATCATTTGCTTTGTTGCTTCATTTGATAAAAGAATCAAGTTTTACAAACATTTTGCTGCATTTCTTAAGGCAGGAATAGTTGTTGCTATTCCTTTTATTCTATGGGATATATGGTTTACCCATTTAGGCGTTTGGTGGTTCAATACAGACTACACCATGGGGTTAGTGATTGCAGGACTCCCTCTAGAAGAGTGGTTATTCTTTATTTGTATCCCATTCTCATGTATATTTACTTATTACTGCTTTGACAAATTTTTTGATCTTTCAAAATTAGCCTCTTTTAACAATATCATAGTTTTTTTTAGTGTCGTTGTTTGCGCGGTGGCTGCACTATTATTTTACACCAAAATATATACGTTCATTACCGCTCTTATCACCATGTTTACATTGATCTACTTACATTTTGTGGCTCGTGTAGAATGGATTACCCAGGCTTCATTTCTATTTTGTATACTCATGTTGGGCTTTTTTCCAGTTAATGGTGTACTAACTGGTACGGGAATTGAGCATCCTATTGTAAATTATAATCCTGCAGATTTTCTAGGTATACGAATACTAACGATACCTATAGAAGACGCTGTATATGGATATTCACAATTTCTATGGGTAATTTTTTTCTTTAAACGATTTAAACGAAAAGAGATATGAAATACGTATTGATAACAGTTTGTCTTGCGGTAATCATTGGATTAGTATATTTCTCTATTGGAAAAACGTATATTCCAAAAGGTGCCGTTCCTGTAAGTAACTTTAGTGTCGAAAAATACCTAGGTAAATGGTATGAAATTGCACGTATGGATTTTCGATTCGAAAAAAATTTAAATAACGTTACAGCGAACTACAGCCTGAATAAAGATGGTAATGTAAATGTCCTTAATAGTGGTTACAACTATGTAAAAGCCAAATGGGAAAAAGCAGAGGGAGTAGCTAAATTAACCGGCGCAAAGAATGTCGGATCGCTTAAGGTGAGTTTCTTTGGACCTTTTTATTCGGGTTACAATGTCATCGCAATAGACCCTGATTATCAATATGCATTGGTAGCAGGCGAAAACCTCAATTACCTTTGGATATTATCTAGATACAAGACTATTCCTGATAATATTAAAGAAAAGTATTTACAAATAGCTACTAAAATAGGTTACGATGTTAACAATTTAGTATGGGTGCAGCACAATAAGATGAACAATCCATTATTAGATGAAAAATAATAAAGTCACGATTTTTTGGTTTAGAAGAGATTTACGCTTAGAAGATAATATCGGTTTATATAAGGCCTTACAATCGGATCTACCGGTCTTACCAATATTCATTTTTGACAGCACCATACTCGATAATTTAGAAAGTAAAGAAGATCGTAGGGTAGACTATATACATCAAGCACTTACTGCTATAAATGCGAAGCTCCATACAGTTAACAGTACTATTGAAACTTACTATGGTACTCCTGACGCTGTCTTCGATCAGTTATCCTTGGACTATTCTATCGCAGCAGTTTACTGCAATCGCGATTATGAGCCACAAGCTATACAACGTGATAAAGAAATTGCTCAACTATTACAAAAAAAAGGAGTAACGTTCAAGTCCTTTAAAGATCAAGTTATTTTTGATCATAAAGATGTACTAAAAAATGATGGAACACCTTATACGGTTTACACGCCTTATTCCAAGCGCTGGAAGGAGAATCTAAGGCTTGAAGATTATCGAACAGTCGACTATCCTTTAACAAGTTTTTACCAACAGGCACCTCGTGAAATACTCACGTTAGCAGCTCTTGGATTCCAAAAAACGGATATTAAATTTAATACGCCCACACTAGAAGCGGCTATTATCGATTCCTACGACAAGTACAGGGATTATCCAAGTATGGCACGAACTACACAATTGAGTATAGCATTACGCTTTGGAACTATCAGTGTTAGGAAATGTGTCGGGTTTGCTCTACAACACAATGAAACATGGCTCAATGAATTAATTTGGCGCGAGTTCTTTATGCAGATCCTATACTTTTATCCTACTGTAGTTTATGCATCCTTCAAGTCGAAGTACGATCTGATAAATTGGCGAAATGATGAGCATGAATTCGTCAAATGGTATAATGGCCAAACGGGCTATCCACTTGTCGACGCTGGCATGCGACAACTCAACCAAACAGGTTTTATGCATAACCGTGTGCGCATGGTAGTCGCTAGTTTTTTATGCAAGCACCTATTGATTGATTGGAGATGGGGCGAGGCATATTTCGCAAAAGTATTGAATGATTATGACCTATCAGCCAACAATGGCAATTGGCAGTGGGCTGCAGGTTCTGGCTGTGATGCCGCCCCTTATTTCAGAGTGTTCAATCCTACATTACAAACCGAACGTTTTGATAAAAATCTGGAATACATTAAAAAATGGATTCCAGAATACGGAACAGACCAATATCCAAAGCCCATGGTCGATCATAGCCTCGCTAGAGATCGAGCACTGCGCGTGTATAAAGAAGCTGTAAACGAGAATATTTAATAAGATCTATGGAAAGAAATAAAGTAGTACTAGTGGATAGTGACAATCACCCTATCGGACAAATGGACAAATTACAAGCCCATATAGAAGGGAAGCTACATCGTGCTTTTTCGGTATTCATATTCAACGACAAAGGAGAGCTACTATTACAGCAACGAGCTGATCACAAATACCATGGCGCCAACTTATGGTCCAATACGTGTTGTTCACATCCACAATGGGAAGAAGATATCAAAGAGGCAGCAACCGAAAGGTTAAGTCACGAAATGGGAATGAATTGCGCATTGACTTGGGTATACGATTTTATATATAATGAACCGGTAGAAAATGATTTAATAGAACATGAATTGGATGCCGTTTTCGTTGGCTATAGTAATCATGACCCAATTATTAATCCTGAAGAAGTCCGCAATTTCAAATGGATAGCTATGGATGAACTCATGCACGACTTACAGATTAATCCTACAGGATACACCATTTGGTTTAGACGGGTCATGCCCATATTAAATGAAAAATTGAAGCAGACAAACACGTAATAAGTAAATCTGCTTCAATTTCTCATCAGACTATGATAACAATCGAGGGAGCTATACACTAATAACTTTACTCGCCTTGTCCAAGAGTTTTTCCGGACTAATACCCTCTTCGTATATAGACTTATGGAATTGATTTAATTTATTTAACAATCGAATCAATTCCATTTTTTCCTCATACTCCAGATCACCAGCTACTACATTAGTTGCTACACGTACATTACCCATAATAGCATCCAGTGCCTCTAAGCCCTGATCTGTAATATACAGATAAGTACTTCTTTTATCTTTTTCGGACTCCATCTGCCCTACCCAACCATTCTTTAATAAACGATTAATAATCTGGATACCAACCGATTTCTCTTGAACATTTTTCTTAATCAACTCCATCTTTGTCATCTTACCAAACGCTTTCAGATTAATCAAAAATATAAAATCTTCTTGCGTCGTGAAATCTGACCCCAACATAGCTGATTTTGAATAACTTTTGGCATATCGATTCATATGTACCAGCAAAGTACTTATGACACTTTCCGGACTACGGTTATTCTCTTTCCCCTCCCATTCGGGCTCTCTTAATGTACCTTTATTATAATTATTTCGAACAATCCAACCTATAAAATCATCAATTGTTTGATCTGACTTGTCTGGAGAGTCCATTTCAAAACTCTCAACTAAGCCAATAACATCCTTAATAAGGTCATAGTTCTTTTTCATAAAAAAATTAATTAAATATTCTTTCTAGAAGAACCTCAAATTGTGATTTACCAAAAAAATAGAAGGCGCAATTTACGTATATTTTTCCATTACAATTTAATTTAGACCACTTCAATTTAATTTAAAGAAAGAATAAGACAAAAATATGCAATATAATAAGGGAATAGGATGGCTAATCTATTTAATTAGGATTTCTATCGTATATTAAAGAATACTAATAACCACCAAATAATTCACCATCGAATATTGAAATAAAGGAAAGAACATAATTGTTTATGCATCTTTATTAAGCAAACTACCTTTCACTTTAAGCCTCAAAATACAACATGGGAATTATTGTTAAAACTAACGGAAGTAATACATATTTTCAGCCTCTTATAATCTCATAGAATTGAAGAAATAAACGACTCCTTTAGAAGCTCTAGAATAGCTCAAAATCATGTACCTACACAAAGGTTCATCTTTACTACGTAATACTCTCAAGAGCTCTTAAAACACTAAATACATAAACTTAAACACCACACTGTACTCATGAAATTTTAAATATGACAATTTCAAGCCTCCCAAGGCTAATCATATAACACACTGAATAACAAATAAATTAAACGATAGTCTTCGATAGTTCTTCGAGGAGTCTTCGAGACAACCTCTATACAGGGTCGGGATTTCTTCGGTAAGTCTTCGACTATCCTTCGGTGGCACTCGAACACACCTCGAAGCCCAGTCGAACAGTAGTCGAAGCTGTGTCGAAGCCGTCTCGAAGCGACCTCGAAGCGACCTCGAAGACGCGTCGAACAAATAAGGCAGCGCGAGAAGTCTAAATAAAATGCTCAATATTAAAAAAAAAGCTGATTATTAGCTTGTCTAAAAACTAATAATCAGCTTTTTTTACAGCATGTAATTGACTAGACAATTAAAAAAATAAGGGCTCTGTACTTTTCAGCGAGAGCCCTTATTACTTATTATCTTAACTTAATTACTTTAAATTACGTTGACGTATAGCTTCATAAATAACAACAGCCGCCGACACCGAAACATTCAGAGATCCAATCTCTCCAAACATGGGGATTTTAGCTAATTTATCCGAAATACGGATCAAATCATCAGATACACCTACATCTTCGGCTCCCATGATGATACAAGATGGCACTTTATAATCAATATCATAAACAGAATCTTGAGTCTTCTCGGTACTCACTACCAATTGTACACCTGATTCTATCAAGAAACGTCCAGTCTTACCCAAAGAATCTTGACGACATACTGGGATTTTGTATAATGCCCCTGCGGATGTTTTGATGGCGTCGGGATTGATCTCTGCAGATCCTTTTTTAGGAACAATAATAGCATGTACCCCTGCACATTCTGCAGTACGTGCTATAGCCCCCATATTACGCACATCAGTCACACCATCCAGCATTAATAATAAAGGAGTCTCCCCCTTTTCGAATATTGCAGGAAGTATGTCTTCAATATTGTGATAGGTTATTGGTGAAATAACACCAATAACACCTTGGTGATTCTTACGCGTGATACGATTCAACTTTTCAACAGGAACTTGTTGAAAACCGATATTGTGCTCTTTCAACAAAGTTTTTAACTCCAACAAAAGGCTCCCACTTAACCCTCGTTGAATAAACAAAGATTCTATCTCTTTGCCACTATCTATCGCTTCGATGACAGCACGAATACCAAATACCATCTGGTTTACTTCTCTTCTATCGTTTCGGTCTGTACGTTGGAAGTTATTTTGCATGTTGAAAAATTATAATTAAAAAATATGGAAATGCGAACATTTGCATGATTACTACAAAGATAAGAAAGTGAGGCTTAACTCAAACCTAAATTAAAGGTTTTGCGTAGAGTTTCCAGTGCGGGGTTTTTGACAGCCATAGCTTGATACTTCTCTTGAGAAGTATAAGCCTTACGAACTACAGTCTGTTCGATTTCAAAAGTCTGGATATCCAATGCAAAATTGCCCAATTGAACCCGTAAGAAATTAAGCATATCAATCTTCCCTTCTTTCAGCTGATCAGACTGTACGGCATTCTCGACATCGATCTCGATTATATTGCCTTTTAATCGTGGCGGATTGGCAGTCATAATAGTATAGATTGTGATACGACTATCTGCTTTCATCTTCTCAGCAAGCTCATTCCACTTACTAATAAACGAGTTAAAAGTCACTTCTCTAAACTCCGACCCTTCTACCAAATCATTCTCCTCAGCGGAAGTATCCTCTTTAGTATCAAATACGGTATTCAAACTCGGTACCGCAACTGATGATTTGACCGCTCCCCAACCTTTACCAGAAGTGAACGTCTTTTTGGGAGGTTCTTCTTTAACACTAGATGGAGAAGACTGTACGGGGGTAGATGATGGCGTTTCTGTAACTTTAGGCTGTATTTCAGTAGGGCGACTTTCTTTTGGTGTCACTACTGGTGTCACAGAATTTACTGTGTCAGGAAGTTTTTTTTTTATTTCAACTGACGTAGTTGATACACCATTGACAGCTAACTTAATTGCTGAAGAGAGATGACACATTTTCAGTAGTGCCAATTCGACTTGTAGGCGTTGGTTCTTACTGGTTCTATAGGATACCTCACATTGATTGGCAATATTCAAGGCTGACAATAAAAGGCCTGAACTCAATTGTGAAGATTGCTCAAGATATTTCTTCTTTACATTTTCACTTACCTCTAACAACTTCAGCGTCTTAGGTTCTTTGGTTACTAAAAGATTACGTAAGTGATTAGATAAGCCCGCTATAAAATGACCGCCATCAAACCCCCTATTCATGACATTATCTAATATCAGAAGGGTCTCAGCTGCATCTTCCTGGGCAATTGCATGCATCAATTTAAAATAATAGTCATAATCAAGAATATTTAAATTCTCAATCACGGCTTGATAGGTCAGATTACGATTCGAGAAACTCACAATCTGATCAAACATAGACAAGGCATCACGTAGACCACCATCTGCCTTTTGAGCAATCACATGAAGACCATCGACTTCAAACGCAATATCTTCTTTATGCGCTATAGTTGCCAAATGGTTGGACATATCTTCTACCCGAATTCTATTAAAATCAAAGATCTGACAACGCGATAGAATAGTCGGTAGAATTTTATGTTTCTCGGTAGTCGCTAAAATAAAAATAGCATAAGAAGGCGGCTCTTCTAATGTCTTCAAGAAGGCGTTAAAAGCCGCTTGTGACAACATGTGCACCTCATCGATAATATAAATCTTATACTTACCAGTCTGAGGGGGGATACGGACTTGCTCTATTAAACTTCGAATATCATCTACAGAATTGTTCGAAGCCGCATCCAATTCATGAATACTAAAGGAAGCACCTGCCGCAAAAGAACGACAGCTTTCACATTCGCCACATGCTTCAGTGGTAGCGGATATGTTCTCACAGTTGATTGTCTTAGCCAGTATACGCGCGCAAGTGGTCTTACCAACACCTCGAGGTCCGCAAAACAAAAAAGCTTGAGCAAGCTGATTATTATGAATTGCATTTTTGAGGGTATTCGTAATATGCTGTTGACCTACGACAGAATCGAAGGTAACGGGACGATATTTACGGGCTGAGACAATGAAGTTATCCATTAGTACAAATATAGCTATTTTGTAACGCTGTGACAACAGTAATTAACAAACTCCAAAAGAATGAAAACAAAATCGCCTACAGAATGATTTTCCTGTAGGCGAATATGCTCATAAATAAAGTTTATAACAAATTATTTGGAGTAATCAGTATTTTGAGGATCCCAATTTGCCCATCCTTTAGTCCAATCTTCTGTACCCATTGCACCTGCAAAAGTTACTTTATCAAATCCAGATTGAAGATCTGCTAAATCAAACTTAGCTTTCGCTAATGCTGGAGAACCCGTTTTTAGCACTAAATTAGGCGCATTTAAGCTGGTACTTGTCAATCCTGTTGCATCTACATTTGCCACAGCACTGTTTCCTACTGCATTCACGAATGTTTCTAAATCTGAAACAGTCGCAAAAGAAGTTACGTCTTTAACACCGTAGTTTGATTTGTTTCCAAAAACTAAGTTGTTAACAAATGCTGAACGGCCTTCTTTCAATTCTTTTGCTGGGAAGTCAGTATTGAACTCCACCGCAGCAGTCGCTGCTCCAACAATAATAGAGTTCGCCAAAAACATACGGCTATTTTGTCCGAAATGTACGCTTGCTCCGTGCTGTGTCTTGACATTAGCTCCTGTGCCTGGTCCAATGAAAGTGAAATTACTAATCACAGGACGTGTATGGGCTCCACCAACTACTGCACCTTTATTCTCTAATTCTATTCCGCGCGAAGTACCTGCAGCATCAGCTACCGCTGGGTCTTTGATAGAGATTCCGTATTGTAGTTTTCCGTTGTACCCTTGATCAAAATCAAAATCATCATCTACACCTCTATAAGCAATTAAATGTGTAGCATCTACGGTACCTCCAAAGAACTCGAAGGAATCATCACCACCATAAGAAATCATGATATGATTAATTTTGGTTCCTTTACCTACTCCACATAATGTTAATCCGTTGATTTCTTTATCTTGCTCAATAGCGATACCAGCATATTCGATACGTGCATAGGTTAATTCGCCAGAATTATCATTCAGATCAGGCGTAGCACCACCACCATACTTAGCAACATCTTTTCCTAATACTCCACCCTCGTATTGTGCTGTTCCATCTGCTGTATTTACTATAGATTTACCACAGATAATAATACCAGACCAGTCCCCTATATTTTTACTACCTACACTTTGATCCGATGTGAATACAATTGGATTAGATGCTGTTCCGTTAGCTTTTATCTTGCCGCCCATCTCGACAATCAAAGCAGCTTTACTTGATTTCTCTCCCATGATAACTGTACCTGCTGGAATTTCCAATGTACCACCAGGAAGTACACGTACATATCCACGCAATAGGTACGTTTTAGATGCATCTAGCTTTACTGTAGATTTAATCTCACCTTCGATAATTTCTTGTTTCTTTTCGGGCACTATTACCTCTGATGGATTATCATCTTTAGAACAAGAGTAATTGAACGCAGCTGTAGAAACTAATGCAGACACAGCTAAAATTGTAGATAATCTAAATTTCATGTTTTGTTTTTTTTGTTATACAATATTAATCAAGTAGTATTAACTTAATCTTAAGATAACTTTAATGAATCATTATTATTTTAAAACTTATAACTAAAAGATAATGAAATACTTCTACCGTATTTAACCGAATTTATCAACTGATCTGTAGCTGCTTCATATCTTTTGGAACCATCAATATCTTGATAGAATATCGAAGTTGCATTTAGTATATTGGACGCATTTAATTTGATCTCTGCCTTATTTTTAGAGAATGACTTGCTCACCTGAGCATCAAGTAGATTGCGAGGCGCCTCATAGATATCTGGATATTCTGCAAAATATTCGTCTCCATTATAATGGCCAAAACCCACTACATCTATACGTCTTCCAATTTTGTTGTACATGACATTGGCTCCCCACCCAGAAGCAAATGATTGTTGAATACCAAGATTAACAAGGTATGGAGACTGACCTTGTAGACTTCTCGTTTTTTGATTAACTGCTTGTACTTCTAAACTTGCTTTGCTCAAGTCTACTTGCGATTTGATATACGCTAAGTTAGCGTAGATATAAAGGTTCTTTAATAATTGAGACTCTTCTGCTAAGAATGCAAGATTATGACGTGCTTCTAATTCTAATCCAGCGATGTATGCATCTGGAGCATTGACATAAGTGATCGTTTTGCTCGCTGGTGTAGAACCTGATTGAATTGTTTTTTCTATTGCGCCATTTAGTTTTTTATAAAATGCTGATCCTGTCAACAACATACCTGCAGAAGGGTAATATTCGTACCTCAAATCAAAATTCATGATTTTTGTACGTTCCAAATCTGGATTACCAATTTCCATCGTAGTCGTCACAAAGTTGTAAAAGCTAAATGGTGCTAATTCTCGAAATTGAGCACGAGCTACGGTAGTAGAATAGCTGAATCTAAGATTAGTCTTTGAGGTAAGCTCATAAGTCAAGTTTAATGATGGCAAAACATCTAAATAATGATTATCAACGTTCATAATCGAGCCAGAACTTAACTTTTCAACATAGTTTTCCACACGTAGGCCCACATTAGCTTTAAAATTATCGATAATCTTACCAGAGATCATCGCATAAGCCGACGTCAAATCACCTGTACCGTCATAACTATTAGTCGGGTTCGTGATGTCTTCAATATAGAATTTATTAACAGCAATATTATCTACATCAAATAACTCTCCTTGAGGTAGTGTGAATAAGTCTGCTGGGGCACCACGATCAACGTATCCAAGAACACGTGAGTTGAACTTACGATCTTTATATTGCTTCCCTACACCTACTTTGATAGTTTGTGATTGGCTTAGTAAGTTGACTGGCAATGTATAATTGACTGCTGCATTATAAATATTCTCCCCAAGATTACTATAAAAGCGACCCGACGTAGAAGCGGTAGCAACTAAAGGAATATTAGCTCTGAATGGTACAGAGTCATCATCCTTATCTTCTAATGCCTTTTGATAAGTCAATCGGCGCAAATCAGGTTGGTCGTTGGCAATACGACTAAATGATAAATTCCAGTCAAGGCGTGATTTTTCGAATGCATATTCACCATCTATTACAGAGTTTAGCATTCTTTTTTGATTAACTTCTTGCATCGTCGCCTTACGGTAATATATACCGTCATAGCTCCCTTGACGGTGCATATAATCATCATCTAGAATTTGATTAAAAATATTTTTGAATGATAGCTTAAATCGATCTTTGATATAAGAGACATTGGCCAACACTCCTAGATTGGATGAAAATTCATAATAATTGTCTGCATACGAGAAGTACTCTCTAGCTCTTTGGCCTTGTACTACTGTTGCATCTACATCATTACGGAGTTCTTCCTTGATATTCTGAGCACTACGATAATTTACTGAAGCAATAAAGCCAATTTTGCCACCATTATGCAAACCGTAAGAATTACCATACACGACCCCTAAGGATTGAGAGGGCAATGCTTTGCCTAGTGCACTCACGCCCCATGTATTCTTAAACTCTTTAGTCATTCCTACTTTTTCAGCAGCGGTGAGTTGAGAATATTGTGCTGAGGTAGACGGAAAATTAGTAGGGAGGTTATGATCAGGGTTTACAAATCCTAAATAATTACCTACCTCTTGTTTTGTTCCGTAAAAGGGTTGGAAGGTAGATATGGAATTATATCCTAGACCTACGTTAATATCAAATACCTTATTACTAGGAAAGTCCTTTGTTTTTACTTGTATAGCACCACCGCTAAAGTCTGCTGGAAGATCCGCTGTCGCTGTTTTACTAATAACTATATTGTCTATTAAGGAAGAAGGAATAATATCAAAAGAGAACGCCTTGCGGTCGGGCTCTGTACTAGGTAAAGGGCTATTGTTTAATAATGCTATATTATAACGATCATTAAGTCCGCGGACAATAATAAATTTATCGTCTTGAACAGAAGCACCACTTATTCTTTTCAGAACCTCGCCTGTATTCTTATCAGGTGATTTTTTAATGATCTCTGCAGATATACCATCTGATATAGATGTGTTATTTTTTTGTTGAGCATAGAGTGCATTGATAGATTCTTTTTTAAAAGAACCCTTTACTACCACTTCCTCCAGTTCTTGTGATGCTGCCTTTTCCAGAACGATATTCAAGGTTAATACTTTACCTTGTTGAATCTCCACCTCTTCGATTTGCTTTTTGGTATAACCAATAGAACTGAATTCGACTGTATAAGTACCAGGAGCAATACCTGCTAAAGTATAATTGCCTGTAACATCTGAACTCGTTTTTCTATTGGTATGTAGAATAGAGATAGAAACACCTACTAATGGCTCTCCACTATCTGCATTCTTGATAGAACCTACAAGTATACCACTACCTTGGGCCCAAACAACCAAATTCATTAACACACACAGTATTATC
>CANRHE010000018.1 GCA_947630335.1 uncultured Sphingobacterium sp. | reverse complement strand
TTGATAATTCTTTCATAACGATTCTTTTTTTGTGTATCGTTATTTCAGGACGGGACAAATAATTAAAAAAAAAAAGCTGTATTATCTCTAATACAGCCTAAATAATACAAGGTATATTTTTATGCTATACGTACGTTAGTAGCATTTAATCCTTTTTGACCTCTTTCAACGTCATAAGATACGTCATCATTATCTCTGATATCGTCACGCAATCCTGTTGTGTGAACAAATATATCATCTCCACCATCGTTTGGTGTAATAAATCCGAAACCTTTTAAACTGTTGAAAAATTTTACTTTACCTAAATTCATGTTGTAATTTTTTAATAATAAATAAATTGTTAAGGCATAAAGCCATCCTTTTAAGATCTAAATCTTAAATAATCATTTGTCAGCAAAATTGAATGTGAAATAAATGATATTGAAAGGAACAATTCAAATAGTAACTACATCAAAAGATGATAAATTAGCGACTGATAAGCGAAAACTAAAAGAGAAGAGTAAACTGTTCGTTCTTAGATAAGCCAAGACAGAGCTTGATTATATACAAATATACATAAATTTATTTAAAAACAAAATATTTTAATAAAAAGTCAAATTACTTAATATTTAATGTAAATTAAATGATTGTAAATTATAAATTTTGAATCTATATATTTTATATAATACAATAAGGTTAATATTTATTTAAAATTAAAAAAACAGTCAAATCTATTGATTTAATCCTCATAATTTAATAGCTTTAAGTAATCTATAGTACAATATAATTAACCAATTAAACTTTTTGAAAAAGTACGATAACCTATTTAATCATACATGTATTATACTATTAGCTTTATAAACTATTAAATTATGTCAAAAAATCCTTCAATTTTAAAAATGCGAATACCAATTATGGGTTTTACTGCACTATGTGTTTCAAGTTGTTTTTTATCTACCCCATTAGCTGTTCAAGCTAAAAATGATTCTTTTATTCTTCATTTTCAAGAAATAATAAATGGAAAAATAATTGATTCAGAAGGTAAAGGAATAGCAGGTGTAACTTTAAAAATTAAAAATGGCCCGTCTACTTCAACGAAAGATGATGGATCATTTCGAATTAATGGTAAAGTTGGTGATGTTTTATTAGCCACTATCGTTGGTTACAAACCAAAAGAAATTACTATCAAAGAATTAAATAATATTCAAATCGTATTAAATGAAGACGTTGATGCACTTGACGAAGTAGTAGTAGTAGGATATGGTCGTCAACGTAAAGGTAGTATAACTGGTGCTGTATCATCCGTAAATGCAGATCAATTAAAAAACATTTCTCCTTCTAACCTTTCAAATACTTTAGCTGGAAGAGCTCCTGGTGTGAATGTTACTAATACGTCTGGTATGGCAGGGGCTTCATCAAGCTTAAGAATTCGAGGTAGTTTTGCAGAACCACTTTATGTAATTGATGGCATAGTGAGAAACAAAGCAGCTTTTGATGCTTTGGAAGCAAATGAAGTAGATCAAATTAGTTTTTTGAAAGACGCTGCAACAGCTGCAGTATATGGAACTCGAGCTGGAAATGGAGTTGTAGTAGTCACAACTAGGAAAGGCAGTAACCAAGCTCCTGTATTTAATATACAAAGTAACTACTCATTTGGCACACCTACACAGACTTTGCTTGCAGACATTACAACAGCAGCTGATGAATTGACATACCAAAATAGAGTTTCTCAATTTTTATGGGAACGTGGTAATCAGTCTACTCCATGGGTCGCTCCTAATGGAAAAGCTGAGTATGATTATTTTAATGATAAAGTTTATCGTGTAAATGATATGATATGGAGAAATCCTTTTAGTCAACGTCAATCAATTTCACTATCGGGAGGTAGTGAACGTGTAACATACTACACATTACTGAGTTATAGAAAAGAAAATGGCTCTTACAAATCGTTAAATCACGAAAAATTTAATCTAAGAAGTAATGTTAGTGTAAAAGTAACAGAAGACTTCTCTGTAGACGTGAATATTTCTGCTAATCAAACTAATTCTAAACGTTTTTACTGGCCATTTAGCACTTCATCGGAGGACAGTGACTTTGATGTTTCGGACTTTTATAGAGTAACTTTTAATTGGCCCAAAATGTACCCCTTTTACTTAAACGCAGACGGTACGCCAAGTAATACGCAAACTGAATATCCAGTTCAAACTCCCATGGGAAGTTGGCAAGCGTGGAATGTAATTGATCAAGTACTAGGAAATAGATATATTGATCGAAAAGTACGTCAAGTAAATCCAATAATGACTTTAAATTATAAACTTGACAAAGTCACAGAAGGTTTATCAACTAGACTAGTAGGTAGCTATGTAGCAGAGGATTACATGAGAAAACGTTTTATGACCTTTCAAAAAAATTACACTTTTACCTCTTTAGATCCAAGTGGAAATAGATTTATTCCTGCTCCTCCAACTGAAGATAAAATAAATATATTCACATTTAGTCAAGCACAACCATTCTTAGATTATTCTCCAGAGCGTGAATGGCAATACCAGCTAAATTGGTTTCTAAATTATAATCGAAAGTTTAATAAACACACTATCGATGCAATGTTGGTGTATGAGCAATATAAATTCGGAGGTACATACGTGAATTCAAGATCCGAAAATCCGATTATAAGTTTGGATCAAATGTTTATATACCCTACAGATCGTACTTTTAGATCTACTAATGCTTGGGAATCAGTTGACGCACGCAGAGGTATAATTGGTAGGGCAAATTATAACTATTATGATAAATATATTGCTGAATTTTCATTTAGATATGATGGTTCTCCATTATTCCCAGGGGATAAACGTTGGGGTTTTTTCCCATCTCTATCTGCTGCATGGCGTATATCTGAAGAATCATTTTTTGAAAATATAAAAAACACAGTTAATGACTTAAAATTAAGAGCTTCATACGGATCTACGGGTAATGACCTAAATGTTAATGCCGTAAAAATTGGTCAGTTTTTGTACCAAGAAAAATATGCTCCTTCGGGAGGATACATGTTTGGAGATCGTTATTATAATGGTATAACTTATGGTGCAACACCTACTCAAAATTTAACATGGACCACATCGAGAAGCTATAACTTAGGTTTAGATTTTACAATGTTAAACAACAAATTCACGGGAAATATAGATGTTTTTAAAAGAAAAGAAACAGATATTTTAGGTGGCCGTAATCTAATTGTCCCAGATAACTATGGAAGAACACTAGCTCCAGAAAATTATGCTGCACGAAGCTATCATGGAGGAGAATTTACCTTGGGCTGGAACGATAAATTAGGAGCTGTTAATTATGGAGTTCAGGCCAACATGGGCTACGCTACAGATAGATGGGATATTTATGATGAAGAACCTTCCTACGGAATTGGTAGAGAACAAAATTTTAGATCTAGAATTGGCCGACCTGAAAATCGTATAATAGGTCTACAAGCCATTGATCTAGTAAGAACTCAAGAACAATTAAATGATCTTTTAAATAGTGGTTTTAAAACATATGGAAGAGATCCATATATGGGTATGATACTATATAAAGATATCAACGGGACTAACTATTCAGGCGGACCAGATGGAAAAATTGATGATAATGATATGGTGCTTTTATCAAAGAACAATACACCAAGAATTAATTATGGGCTAGTTTTAAATGCGAGCTGGAAAGGAATTAGTATTTCGGCTTTGCTACAGGGGGTAATGGCTTATGATCGCATAATAAGTAATCAAGAAGGTCCTGGAATGCGCCAACACGGAGGAACGTTCCGCCCATATTATCCTTTATGGACAAGTGATGTGTGGACAAACGAAAATATTAATGCCGAATATCCAAGGGTTGTAGGTTCGAATTGGGCAGAATCAGGAGCCATTGCGAGTTCATTTTGGATAAGAAATGGCGCTTATATGAGATTAAGGGATGTTAACATATCCTATAGCTTACCTCAAAATCTTGTAAACAAGATAAAGCTTAAAGGAATAAATATTTTCTTTAACGGAACAAACTTATTTGTTATTTCAAAAATGACTGAATTCCATGACCCTGAGCAAAAAATGTATGACTCATACCCTGTCATGAAAACTTTTACATTTGGTGTAGACATTAAATTTTAAAAACATTTATTATGAGAAAATTCATATACCCTATAATAGCTTCATTATTAATAAATTATTCATGTAATGATATATTAAACATTGAAGATCTTAATTCATTAGACGAAGAAAAAGTTTGGAATGATCCAAATTTAGTAAATGCATTTTTAGCTAATATTTATCCTGTATTTGGTAATTGGCTTGCAGGCGCTGATAATAATTCTGATCAACTAATAGGCATTAACTTTCCGTTGGATGCAGTAACCATAAATAATTCAGCATATAAAGTTTGGGACTATACTACAATACGTAAAATAAATACTGTTATTGAAAAAGTAAAGGCAAGTAAATCTTTATCTGAAGAAGTGAAAAACAATGTCACGGGACAGGCCTTATTTATGAGAGCATACGTATATTTTAATATGGTCAAGCATCATGGCGGCATACCTTATATTATAAAAGCACAGGATTTACAAAATGATGAATTAGAAGTTCCTAGAAATAGTACAAAGGAGTGCTTTGAATTATTAATTAAAGATTTAAACGAGGCTATCTCATTGTTGCCGCCAACTATTGCTAAAGGATCAGAAAATTATGGGAAAATTGATGGTAATTTTGCTTTGGCTTTTAAAGGTAAAGTATTATTGTATAAAGCTTCTCCTCAATTTAACCCCATAAACCCTTACAACAACGATTATTGGCATGAAGCCTACTTAGCTAATAAAGAAGCATATACGCATCTATCAACACAAGGCTACAGTCTTACACCCGACTATTACAACATAGCTTTACAAGAAAAGGGACCTGAGGTAGTGTTTGCGGTAATAAACACTTACCCTAACAAAGTAGCTAACTATGATTATGGTGTACGACCTGGATCGGAAAGTCGTGGTACAGCTGGTTCTGTACCAACTTGGGAACTCGTAAAGTCATTTCCCATGAAAGATGGTAAACAATATAATGACCCATCAAGTAGATACTATAAATCTGATGAAGATTTTTTACAATCTTACTGGGAAAATAGAGACCCGCGCTTTGAAAAGTCTATAGTTTGGAATGGAAAAATATACGAGGTTTCGGGTAAAACAGGCAAAAGACAATATACCTCTGTAGGTATAGCGGCAGCTTTAGATGATTTTGGAATAAACCCTAATGCACGTACTCCCTCTGAAAATTTAAATAGATATAGTGGTTTCTTCATTCTTAAAAATTCAAAATTGAGTTTAAAACAAACAGAAGTAGAAACCCAATATGATGTTGATTATATAGTTATGCGATTTGCTGAAGTAATGTTAAATTATGCTGAATCCGCAAATGAAATAGGAGAATCAACAATTGCATTAAACATTTTAAAAGAAATTAGAAAACGTGCGGGAATTGAGCCAGGTGCTGATAACAATTATGGAATTTTGGGAAATTCAAGAGAAGATATTAGACAAGCTATATTAGCGGAACGAAACATTGAGTTCTGCTTCGAGGGCCATAGGTTCTGGGATTTACGTAGGCACCGTCAACTTCATAAATTAGATAAAAAAACAAAATATGGTGTAGAAGCAATTGCAATCGATCCAGATAAATCAGAAATGAATATTGATCAAGCAGCTACTTTAGCAAGAGCATATCAATTAACAGAAATCAATTTCAAGTATAGCTTATTACAAGTGCCCCGTACAGGAGCGCAAGTTAATATTGTACCTGATACATATTACTTCTTTCCACTTGCTAAAAGTGTTTTAGATAAGAATAAAAAATTAGAACAGAATAAAGATTGGGGAGGAACTTTTGACCCTACATTACATTAATTTAATAAAATAAATAAGGTACGTTAAAGGTACCTTATTTATTTTATTTAGCTTTGAAAGCTGATTATTTTATTGATAAATAAGTTACGACCTCAGCATTTTCGCCGTGATAGTACTTCTCACCGTGAATAGTAAAGTCTGCTTTATAAGCACGTTTGGCATTAAGCTCAGTATCCTTCCAGATGCCTACCCAAGTTTTACCTATTGCCTCAGGCATTTTCCCCTTAGAAAATATTTCTTGATAGGTATCCGTTTCAATAGTAAGTCCAACCATCCCTAAAGGAATATCTTCTAAATTATTCACTACCACGCCTATCATAGTAGTATATAATCCCGTAAAATCTGACTCATAGTCGGTATAAATAGCATATATATCATTGCTAATTTTATTAGGAATCTCTGCCTGAATGTCATTAGTCCAAAATTTTTGCCATAATGCTTCGATGTCAATAGCAGATTGTCCGTTGGTATTGACAGTTCTAGTCGAAATTCCAATCACATTAAATTTTTGAATGGTCTGAATACTCATTTTTGTATATATCTTTTTGTTAATTAATAACCTTCTATCACTTATTACACTAGATGGTGAGGCGAATAAGAAGAATACAAATATAAATGTGCAGATTGACAACAGTATGGCAAGGGTATTTACTATTTTTTATTAATCATTTCGATATATTCTTGAAATGATAATTTATGGGGTTCAAAAACTTCATATTGTACGGTGATTTTTTGAATTCGATCTAATCGAAAAGCGCGAAAATCATTCCTTAAACGACATAAAGCGATTAATAACCAGTTCTCTTGAGTAGTATAGAGCGCAAATGGTTCGATAGTTCGTTGTGTTGTCTGATCACTATCAGGAGAATAGTAGACAATATCTACTAAATTAAAATTTGTAAGGGCTAACTGTAATAGCGATAAATTATTGCTTGTCCGACTACCTTCCCAATTTTGACCAGAAAGAGTACGCTCTGAAAGAAGATTTGCTTTGCTTTTAGTATTATGACGTAATACAGATTTTATTTTATTTATCGCGCTTTTATAGTCATTAATAAAAGATTCATCTTTATTCCTCAACACAAGTTGTTCTGCTGTAATCAATGCATTAGCTTCAGTTTCTGAAAACATAACTGGAGGAATACTATAACCATCCATCAAAGTATATCCCTTCCCTTCTACTGTTAAAAGGGGTACACCAGCTTGCTCTAATGCTTTGATATCTCTATATATAGTTCGTTTGCTTACAAGAAATCTTTGAGCAAGTTCGTTAGCCGTTAAAAGTCGCTTAGTCTGTAGTTGAGTTAATATTGCTGTAAGTCGAGGAAGTCGTTTAATGTCGTTATCTTTCATTTCAAGAACTCAAAATCGTTAAATCACAACGCAAATGTATAAAATAAACAATGTACAGCGATATATAGAAAATTAGTAGTACCTGTTAGATTAATAATTAGCTAGGAAGACTATTGGAATTAATATTCACTAAAGAGAGCCAAATATTTCTCTGTATAAATTAACTTTATAATCATACACAGGTCTTTTAGAGCTACTATGGCAATACTTACTCAATCGATATCCTGAGGACTGTGATAATGCTATATTTGCCGCACCTGAAGGAGATGGAAGTAATGAAACTCTAATAGTTCTGCCAAAAAGATCATATGGCAGTATGGCAGATTTAGCTTGTTTTATTTCCTTGTTTATTTTTAAACCTAGGATGCTTTCATAAAATAATCGAAACGCATTGTTTTTACCGAAGCCACTGGTACAATATATTTGATTTATGCTTGAGTCTTTGATTTGATCTATCAAATCCATATTAAGTTGAATTGGAATTAAATCTTTATCTAATGCACTATCGTTAAGTCTGTGGCATTCAAGAATAGTGTCACTTAACGCAATATTTCTTTTTGATAGTAGCTTTTTAATATCATTAATAGTAAAATCAGGGGCTAGTTCTTCTGGAAATACATCTCTAAAAATATTCCAAAGACTATTCCGATTTCCATAAAAAAAAGGGAGTTTAAAAGAATTTACGTCATGCGGATGTATAGTTCCTAAAATTAAAATTTTATCACTATGTATTATCGGATTAGAAGCTAAAAATTGGTGCTTAGTTATCTTCATGCTACAATAAAATTTTGAACTACTCATAAAGTAAACAAAATTATATAAGTAATCCTACTTTTTATTGCATGCAGGATTACTTAACTTATCATTAGATTAGAAATTAAACTTCATCAATGCTTGGACCCTATTAGCTGCAGCCTTGTGGCTATCAATGTTGACACGATTACCCCATAAGTATTCAAGACCTAATTGAAAATCGGTACCAATATTATAAAAAACATTCCCTACAACATATTGTCCGTAACGATATTTGTTATCATCACCAGGAGCTAATTGAGGGAAAATTTTTGCTTGGCTATATCCAAGTGTGGTGAATACAGCATGTGACAGATTAAACTGGACTTGTGTAAACCAACCTAATGCTTCTTGTGGAAGCATCTTACCATTATTTTCTTCATCATTCACTAGTGATAGACCTCTACCCGATAAGTCATTAATATATTGTGCAATACCTTTACCATAAGTAGCCTGACCAAAAAACTGCATAAAGGACGAAATCTTAGTACTTGTACTTAATTGAACGCCATATCCAGTAGCTGTCTCTGTCTTATTAACAACTAGATCTCTATAATTCATATTTCTTAGTACAGTAGCAATTCGGGCATGACTTGAAGAATTACTGCCCCAATTATATTGTAAATATGCAGGTATATTAGGAATGCGCTGAGTAGTTTCTATATTCTTATTTGGAACATAAGTTGCTGTGCTATGCGGTAATTCGGCAGCTATACCAAAAGTAAGTCCAGGAGTAATAGTATTAGAATAACGTAGAAGAATTACTGGGACTACCATTAAAATCATAAGAAGTAGTAACCCGAACATACCCTCCTATATCAAAAGCAATTTTGCGTTGTTGATCGTAAAGTAAAAATCTTGGAGCATTAGGATCATGAAAATGTTTGCTGGTTGTAGAGTGTAAATAGTCCACTAAATCATTACCCTGGACTCGAGAATGTAAAAGCTTCATGGATACTGTATCTGAACTTTCTTTTATCTGATTCTGAGCATTAGCCTTCAGTATGCTCAATAGTCCAAGACTGACATAGAACAATTTTTTCATAGTATTGTGCAAATTACTTGTAAATAAATATAATTGTACAACAGCACTATATCTCAATAGTTTTTAAATATAAGATACAAATATTAACTAAGTAGAAATATAAAATATAAAGCCCCTAAGAGGGGCTTTATATTTTATATAGGATATGATTTTACCAAATTACAATTCTATTTTCTTTAGGAATATATAATTTGTCACCTTCTTTAGTACCAAAAGCTTCATGGAAAGCTTCTAAATTAATAATTGGTGCAAAAGCACGATATTGTGCAGGAGAGTGTGGATCTGTTTTCACTTGATTGATAACAAACTCATCAGTAGTCTTAGTACGCCAAATTGTTGCCCAAGACATAAAAAAGCGTTGCTCTGGAGTAAACCCATCAATTACACCTGGGTTACCCTTATCTTTTAAATACATCTGTAAAGCATCAAAAGCAACCGATGAGCCACCTAAATCGCCTATATTTTCACCTAATGTAAATCGTCCATTAACGAATACACCAGGTACTGGCTCATAAGATTCAAACTGTGCAACTAAAGCATCTGTTGCTTTTTCAAATTTTGCCTTATCTTCTTCTTTCCACCAGTTATTTAAATTTCCATCTCCATCATATTGCGAACCCGAATCATCAAAACCATGAGAAATCTCATGACCAATAACTGCACCTATACCTCCAAAATTAACTGCTGCATCAGCTTTATAATCATAAAAAGGCGCTTGTAATATAGCTGCAGGAAACACAATTTCATTGTATAAAGGACTGTAATAAGCATTCACAGTCTGTGGTGTCATACCCCACTCTGACTTATCAACTGGTTTACCCTGTTTTTCTAAGTTCCTTTTGAAAGCCCAAGTCTTAATATTGTTGATATTATCAAACAAAGAGTTACCTACCTCTAATTCGGAATAATCTTTCCATTGGTCTGGATAACCAATTTTGACTGTAAATTTAGATAACTTATCTAATGCTTTAGCTTTTGTCTCAGGTGACATCCAAGCAAGATTATTAATATGTACCTCAAAAGATTTACGTAGGTAGTCAACTAGTTCTTCACAAGTCTCTTTGGCTTCTGCAGGAAAATATTGCTCAACATATAATTTACCCAGAAGCTCACCAGCATTACCATTAACGAATTCTAAACCGCGCTTATCTAAAGAACGTTGCTCTTTCTGTCCACGTAATTTACGTCCGTAAAAATCAAATGATAATTCATCTAACTCAGCAGTTAAATACGAAGTAGCATTGTTAATTAACTGGAAAGTTAAATATTCCTTGATAACGGGGATGTTTTTCTGATTAATGATTTTATCTAGATTTTGGTAATATTTTAACTCACCAATGATCACTGTATCTGCTTTAAAACCTAAATCTTTTAGATAAGCTGCAACGTCAACATTCTTCACCATTTTATTCAAATCACTCACCGCAACAGGATTATATCTTTTTTGGGCGTCGCGTGACTCTTCAATAGTTTTTAAATTGGCCGCAATGGCTTTTTCGAAGTCTACAATATCTTTACTTTTTAATTGCTTATTTGTGGGAGTAACATTTTGAAACAATGTATGTATATATTGACTATAATCCGCAAGTGTCTGCGTATTTTTATCATCCACTTTCTGGTAATAAGATCTTCCTAAACCTAAACTACCTCCACCTAAATAAACTGCATTAATATTAGAGTTCTTCATATCAGCTGATACATAACCCCCATAGAAAGGATTACCGCCATCTGCACCATGCTTCTTCAAGTATATTTCTAATTCTTTGACAGTTTTGATTTTATTAATTTCCTCTAATCTTGATAAAATGGGCGTAATACCAATTTTGTTACGTGTATCAAAATCAACATAAGACTTGTAAAGGTCAGCAATCTTTTGTCCATCGGTTCCTTTAGCATATTCCTGCTCTAAGGAAGCCTTAAGTATACCTAGTGCAGCAATATCTGTATTCTCCCGCAACTCATCGAAAGACCCCCAACGGGCTTTATCTGATGGAATCTCAACAGTTTTCATCCAATTACCATTCACGTAATTGTAAAAATCGTCCTGGGGACGAACCTGTAGATCCATAAAGGCAGGGTTGATTGCTTTGTATTCTTGCGCGAATAATACACTAGCCCCCCCTAATAGTGCCGTTATTAGAAATAATTTCTTCATATTTACTTGTTTTAAAGAAACAAATGTAACAAATCATCGATAATAGATCCGTAACGATTTTGTAAATGTATATCAACTCTGAGAAGTATCAATTCAAAATTAAAGCTATTGAACAAAATATCGCTCCTTATATTGAGAAAAAACAAAACGGTAGTTACCTATTGTGTGCTCCAGCATCTATGCCCGAGAAGGAATTAATTATTTTTGTAAAAAAAAATGAAACGCAACTAGTTCATAAATTTGAGCAAAAGATTGAAAAATGTAGTGATAAAGATATCATCCTATATAATAGGAAAATGAGATATGAACATGTTCCCAATAGTTTAATAAGTTGTAGATCAAACAACTCAATCTTCAGTCCTATACTACCCTATTTTAAAAGTAATACTTCCAAAATTAAACGGGAAATACTATTATATGATATAAAACAAATTATTGCTTTTTGGGAAGAGCTTCTAGATGTAATTGTTGAGACAATAAAAATAAAAAACTATAAAACAAAAGCCTTTCATATTTGTCATAAAGAGACAATAATTTATTTTAACGAGTATTTAATCAACCAAAATTTTGACTACGTTCATTACGTTGTTACCAAAGCTTTGTTTGAGTATTTAAAATTAAATCAACATGAACAAGAATCTCTTATGAAAGAGTATGTTCAAGATTGGAAACACAGTAGTAAAATACTTGATTTTGAAAAAAATGGCAGAAGTTAGTTTTAATATAAAAAATATAACAATTAGTGAAATAGAAAGTCAAACTTCTCTATTGTTAGAAAAGCTATCTGTCTGCGGGGCTTTGGAAACGTTAGCCAACTATATAATTGATCAAATTCATGACAAAGCAGGTTTTCCAGAAGTTGAATGGATAGAATTATACAACTGGAATTTTGATAATACATCCAACCGAGGAAAGTTTCGTATATCATTTCATATAAAACGAACGTTTTACTGTTCAGATATAAAGTCTTCGCAAAAAGACTATATCGACATTAATTTTATTTATAGCGACAAGGTAATACAAGGGTATGGTCAATATATAATTTGGGAAAGCAACTAAACTATTAATACAAATGAACAAGCCGTATCGTTACACCAAAAATAAAACCTCCTTTGCGCACTTTTGGGAAAAAGGTGTAGGTAAAGAATTGCTCCGAAAAATTGGGGGAGCTCCTGCATTGACTGATGCAGATCAATTTACCCATCTTTTATTTGCTTGGGATAAAGATGCTGACCAAGCTGTTATAGATATATATTTAAAAAAAGGATTCAAGGAAGGAAACCAGTCCTTATTAAACCATATTAACGCTTCCTTGTATGCGGATGACAATTGTAGAGAGATTTGGAAGAAATTCTTTAGAAATGTACCGATTACTCCTGAATGGTTAGATAAAGAGAAACTTAACTTGGGATCGGAATTTTGTAGGCGAGCGGGATTATCTGGATTGATTGTTTTACGTGATTATTGCCTTATGGGTGGATATGAGTCTGCTGCAATCAATAAACCTCTAATCTTTACTGGAGCTTTAAAAAAGGGGGCTGTAAAACGTCTCACAGATACTGTCGAATTTTGGGTACAAATAACAAAAGAAAAAGGGCTTGAAATTGGTTCTGAAGGTTTGAATCAAGTATTTCTGACTAGAATGATACATTCCTATTCTAGAATTAATATATTACAACATACCGATTGGGATAGTCGTAAATGGGGCATACCTATTAATACATGGGATATGCTAGCCACTAATCTGGGTTTTTCTTTAATTTTCATGACGGGACTTCGATTAATTGGCATTAAACCAAACCAAAAAGAAATTGAAGGTTTATTTCACTTCTGGAAGTATATAGGATATTTACTTGGTATTCCATTGGAGCTTTTACCAAACACTGAAGAAGAAGCCATTCGTGCTTTCTATCTTTGGTCGATGACTCAGTTGGATGCTGATGAAGACAGTAGAGCCTTAGCAAACGCTCTACGGGAAGAACCTGTACTAGCACATTATCCTAAGAGTCCTTTATATAGAAAAATGATGCGTGAAGTTCATTTGTTTTACAACCACTATCTACTTGGTGAGTATTCGTGTAAACAATTACGTTTACCTAAAACAACCATAGGACGATTTGGTATTGTCAATTTTTGGAAAGCCAAAAAACAAGAAGCAAAAATAATTGATGAGGGCACTCGTCAAAAAGCAATTAGAGAAGGCGGAATGGAACAAGAACAAGTAAGACAAATATATCAAGAATATAACAGTTAAAAAAAGTATATTTGGTTACTTATGTACAAGTTTAAATATACAAGTTTAAACTTAAATCATTTATTTTAACAATCGCGATTTCCTCTATATGAAAAAATTATTCACAACATTTTTTCTTACTTTTTCATCATTTATATTATATGCTCAGAGTATAAATGATGAAGTAAGTACTGATACAGTAAACAGAAGAATAAACGATACAATTAATAATTTAAGTCGATATGATATAGTAGATCTTTTTAAGGATGTAAATCCTTTTAAAAAGAAAAAAAAAGACATTCATAATGATAAAAGATCCCCTATTTCATACCTACCGAACATTAACTATAACCCAAGTATAGGTTTTCAGGTAGGCATAAAAGCGGTGGGTGGTGTATATCTTGGTGACAAAAAAAACACAAGTATGTCTGTTTTTGCCACTGCTGCGAACTATACTACAAGAGGAATAATGGTGGGATACTTGTTCAATGATATGTACACTAAAGAGAATAAGTGGAATTTCAAAGGAAGTCTTTTCATTGCAAAATTCGTAGGACTAGATTACGGAATGGGAATCGGTAATGTAATTCCTAGTACGGATCCTGACGTCATCATCATGAACAACCCAGAACGGACAAGATACGTGAATGAATATACCCTTTATGGTTTTAACGAACGTGTCTATAAAAAGGTATTACCGGGGATGTTTGTGGGAGCTGGTGTTTATTTTGACTTGAAGCGCAATATAAAAACACTTACAACAATTGATAATCCGCCAAATGAAATTTACAGCAATTGGAATGGATTTGATGCAAAGAACAACAATAGTAATGGTCTCATGTTTAATGTACAATACATGACAAGAGACAATCCTAATAGTGCCTATAAAGGCATATATACTGATGTGGTATTGCGAGCAAATCAAGAATGGATGGGTAGCTCTCAAAATGCACTTCAGTTACTTACAGACTACAGACAATATTTTCCACTTTCTAAACAAAGACCCAATCACGTGTTAGCTTTTTGGTATTATGGATCATACAACTTGAGTGGCCGTCTACCCTACCTAGACTTACCAGGGACCGGTAAAGACCCTTATGCAAGAACAGGTAGAGGGTATACAAACGGTTATTTTAAAGGAAACTCCTATGTTTATACAGAGCTAGAATATCGATTTCCGATACTTAAAAATCAGTTCTTGAGCGGTGTCGTGTTTGGAAATCTACAAACTGTAAATGATCAAATGGGAACAAAACTTTTTAAATATTGGCAGCCCGCTGGCGGAGGTGGACTTCGTATATTGTTTAATAAGTTAACACGTACTAATCTTTGTATTGATTATGCGGTTGGTAAATTTGGACAAAAAGGCTTATTTTTAGGCCTGAATGAAGCATTTTAATAGTTTTCTCACCTAAACTTATTATGAATAAAACCCTGTTATTATCTTTAATTTCTGTTCCTCTATTAACTATTGCTCAAGAACAAACTGATACAACCTTGGTATTACAACCCATAGATTTGAAAGTTTACTTCGCAAAACAATCACTACTCAGTACGACTACAGCTTTACATCATATTAATAGCGCTAATATACAACAACAGAGTAATCAAACTTTACTTACAGCTCTAAATACGGTATCAGGTATACGAATGGAAGAAAGATCCCCTGGTTCTTACCGCATAGCGATGCGTGGTAGTTTAATTCGATCGCCTTTCGGGATTAGAAATACAAAAGTATATATAGATGAATTCCCACTGACAGATGCAGGAGGCAATACGTATATCAATTTATTAGATCCTAGTGCATTAAATTCTATTTTGATCCTAAAAGGACCCGATGGCTCTCTATATGGAGCAAATTCGGGGGGTATTATAAAAATAACCCCGCAAGGATTTGGTAACCTAGAGAATAGAATTGATGTCAATGTAAATATGGGCTCTTTCGGACTGTTCAGTGAACAAGCGGCCATTCAACATAAGGTTAATAATAATTATCAATTTGCAATAAACCAATCTTTTATCCGTTCGAATGGTTATCGCGAAAATACAGGTTTGAATAAAAAGGTATTTCAAACAAGTCACCAATGGAGTTATAATCCTACTTCACAATTACGGGTGTTTGCATTGTATACTGACCTCGGTTACCAAACACCTGGTGGATTAACACTTGAGCAATATAACGAGAATCCCAAGCAAGCTCGTCCTCAAGCTGGGAAAATACCAGGAGCAGTAGAACAGAAGGCTGCAATTTACAATAAAACCTTATTCGGAGGCATATCACATACTAAACTACTAAACAATAATTTAACCCATAATATTTCGATTTTTGGATCATCTACTGATTTTAAAAATCCATTTATAACAAATTACGAAAAAAGAAAAGAATCAAATATTGGTCTGCGAACATTTCTATCTTATGATAGAATAATAAATAGTAAAGTATTACAAATGCAGCTCGGTGTGGAGGGCATGTATGGAAAAAATAATATTGAAAACTTTGATAATGACAAAGGAACTCCAACTACCATGCAAGCCAATGATAAGCTGGATAATCAATCCTGGAATTTCTTTTACAGAACACAAATAGAAATATTACAAAACTGGAATGTTGAAGGCTCTATAGGTCTGAACACAAATTCTATTCAGTATAAAAAATACTATCCAAATGTAGAAAATGGAAATATAAATTTTAATACGCAATGGATGCCTAGATTAGCAAGCAGTTATCAGTGGAATAATATGGCTTGGCGTATTTCTTACTCAAAAGGTTACTCTCCTCCTACCATAGCAGAAGTAAGATCTTCTACGAATGAAATTAATACTAGCCTACAGCCAGAACAAGGTAATAATTATGAAATTGGTTATAAGATAAAAAGTAATAATCAACGATTATTATTGGATATAGCCGCCTACAGTTACACTATGGACAATGGTATCATGCGTGAGGTCAATGATGTTGGGCAAGAGTATTTCTCTAACATAGGACAAATGAAACAAAAAAGTATTGAAAGTACACTTTGGGCACTTATACTGCAAAATAATGGATTTATAAAAAGTCTATCATATCAAGGGGCATTGACATATAATCACTACAGATTTGGAAAAGATAACAATAATGCCACAAGTATAGATGGAAACAAAATAACTGCCGTACCTGATTGGACATGGACGAACTCGATAACTATTGATTTACCCTTAGACCTATGCTTGAACGTCTTCCATAACTATACCTCAACAATACCATTAAATGATATGAATACTGTTTTTGCAAATAAGTATAATCTTGTACAGACAAAAGCAAGTTGGAAAACTAAATTGTATAAAAGTATAGGTTTAGAATTTTATATGGGTATTGACAATGTATTGAATGAGAAATATAGTCTAGGGAATGATATTAATGCGTTTGGAGGTAGATACTTCAATGCTGCTCCAACACGTAATTACTATGTTGGATTAAAGGCTAGTTTTAAGTAAAGAATCGTGGCGCATAAAATATTTTATTATGAATTTGAATGAAGCTTTAAATTTTCGACGATCTGTCCGATATTATGATAAGGAACAACCTGTAGATCAAAATGTAGTGAAGGAATGCATCGCTCTGTCAACTTTAGCACCTAGTAGCTCAAATATGCAGCTTTGGGAGTGTTATCATATAGTAGATAAGAAATGCATAGCTGAAATAGCTCATGCTTGTCTAGATCAATCAGCAGCTACAACAGCTGATCAACTCGTAATCTATGTAACACGTCAAGACTTATATTCCTCTAGAGCTAAGAATGTACTCGACTTTGAAAAGGGAAATATTGAGAGAAATAGTCCGAAAGAAAGACAACATAAAAGAATAAAAGATAGAGAAGTTTATTATGGAAAAATAATGCCTTTTCTATATGTTCGCTTTTTTGGTTTTATTGGATTCATTAGAAAGATTATTGCTTTAAGTATTCATTTGTTTAGACCTATGGCATTGGAGGTTACAGAATGTGATACACGGGTGGTAGTACATAAATCATGTGCACTAGCTGCTCAAACCTTCATGATAGCTATGGCTGAGAAATCGCTAGACACTTGTCCTATGGAGGGATTTGACAGTATAAGAGTAAAAAAAATACTCAAACTTCCTAAGGGTGCCGAAGTTAATATGATAATTTCATTAGGTATACGTAAAGGTAATAGGGGGATTTGGGGGGAAAGATATAGAATTCCATTCGAAAAACAGTACCATAGAATTTAAAATAGTTATAAAAGAAGAATAACGTTTTTAAATAGTAAAAACGTTATTCTTCTTTTATAATGAAATAATTCTGATTGAACTTATACTTATAGGGAGCGGAATAATACTGTAGCATTATGTCCGCCAAAACCAAATGCATTACTCATCGCTGACTTTATTTTTCTTTCCAAAGGATCTCCAATAACTATTTGAATGCCTTCTGGAATATTTGGATCTAACTGTTGGATATTAATTGTTGGCAAAATAACTCCTTCATTAATACTTTTGATACTAAGGATAGCTTCAATAGCTCCTGCAGCTCCTAACAAGTGGCCAGTCATTGATTTAGTAGCATTAACATGTAGATTCTTGGACCCATTAAAAACTTTATTAACAGCATTTAATTCAGCGATATCTCC
This sequence comes from uncultured Sphingobacterium sp., assembly GCA_947630335.1. Classification (GTDB taxonomy): domain Bacteria; phylum Bacteroidota; class Bacteroidia; order Sphingobacteriales; family Sphingobacteriaceae; genus Sphingobacterium. The sequence goes on along the minus strand of CANRHE010000018.1, from coordinate 9,350 downwards.
AACTGGTGTCGAAGTAGCATGTAAATTCAAATAATCTAATTCGGCTGGCGTTAATTTGGCCTCTTTCAAAGCAATCTGCATGGCCTTGGACGCGCCTAACCCTTCTGGATGAGGAGAGGTCATATGGTAAGCATCTGCTGTCATAGCTGCTCCTGATAACTCTGCATAGATTTTTGCACCTCTTTTTTTCGCATGCTCATAGTCCTCTAATACTAAAGCACCTGCACCTTCTGCCATTACAAATCCATCTCTATCAATATCGAAAGGTCGACATGCAGTCGAGGGATCATCATTACGCGTTGACATGGCCTTTAAAGCTGAGAAGCCACCTACCGAAGCGGGGGTTATAGGAGCTTCAGAGCCGCCTGTTATAATCACTTTAGCCTTACCTAAACGAATATAATTGAAAGCATCCATGATAGAAGTATTCGAAGTCGCACACGCAGACACTGTTGTATAATTAATACCCTGAAGTCCATATTTCATTGATATCATTCCAGAAGCCATATTAATTATCAACTTTGGAACAAAAAAAGGACTAAATCTAGGGTTATAATCACCTTTAACATATGATTCTACTTCATTTTCGAATGTTTCCATACCTCCTTGACCAGCCCCCCAAATAACTCCTGTGTCAAAAGGGTCCATCTTAGCGAAATCTAAACCAGAATCTTCTACAGCTTGCGCTGCACTATAAATAGCATATTGTGTAAAAAGATCTGTACGTTTGATTTCGTTTCGATCTAAATTTAAATTAGGTGTAAAACCTTTTACTTCTGAAGCTAGTTGTGTACGAAATCTACTAGCATCAAAACGAGTAATCAAAGCAGAACTACTCTTACCTAGTAGGGCATTATTCCAAAATTCATTTATAGTACTTCCTAAAGGGTTTATAGTCCCTAATCCAGTAACTACTACTCTATTCATCATATTGTTATAATTTCTTTATTGTCTATTTTTTTATTTCAAATTCGATTATTGTCATTATTCTGTCTAAGGCTATAGTAAGTTGATTTGTATCATTCAAAGCACGAGACAATAATATTGCACCTTCAATAAGCATTATAAAAATACTAGTATAGTTATATACAGAAATATTCTCTTTGAATGTACCGTCATCAATACCATTTTGAATAATTTGTTGTATTATCCTTTGCCAACCTTCAAAACTAACTTTAACTGTCTCTTTCAAGAATATTAAATTATCATCTGATTCGGTAGCTGCATTAAGCATAGGACATCCTCCTTCTTCCATAATCTGAGAAAAAGTATTTCTATAAAAGTCGACAAACGCTAATAATTGATCCAAAGAAGTTGTCTTGTCTTTCACAGCAAGCTTCAAAGCCTGATTGAGCCTATCCACATTATATCTAAGCGCTTCAATTACAACTTCATCTTTATCACGAAAATTACCATAAATACTTCCTTTTGTAAGCCCTGTAACTTCAATAATATCAGACAATGTTGTTACTGCATAACCTTTCTTATTAAAAAGTGATGCAGTTTTTTCAATGATGAATTGTCGCGTTTTCTGTGCTTTACCCATTCTTAGTTACAACTAATAATAATACAAATATAACATATTATATACCGTTCGGTATTTTGTATTAAAAAGATTGCAATTGCTATACATATATGACTTCGGATATTTATTATGTTAAATAACATATTGTAAAATAAGGCTACATCAAAATTAGTTGTAGCCCTAAATGTTAAAGAAATATACTTTAATTACTTATTTTCAGTAGTCATAGATAATTGTTCTAATTGTCTCTTTGCTTCAGATCTAATTAATTCCAATTCAATATTAGCCTCTTCAGTAATAGTATCAACACTTTGTTTCATTGATATTTTTAATGCCTCAATATCTTTCTTTAGCTCTTCAGATTTACGTTTATTATAACGTTCTAACAAATACCCTCCAATAGCCGTTGCAAGAGTAACAACTATCCCCATTAATACTAAAATATAATTCAGCGTTCTATGGAAATTCTCTACCCCTTCTTTATGAAATGTAATGATATCAGACACATTCTGTTTACTCAGTTCTAGATTATCTTCTTTTAAATTTAATTCTTCTAATTTAGCATTCAATTTATACTCTAGTAATTCTAATCGACTTTCCCTTAACTCCAACTCTTTCTGTGATAAATCCGTCCCAAATACTTGAGATGATAAAGAAAATAAACATACAAGTACTAAGAAAAACAATTTCATATTAATAATATTTTAAATAAAAATTTAATTTTTAAAGTTATTAACTTCATAATTATATACCCCTATAAGTCATAAATACATGATTATTTAGAATGTATTATAGACTTGAAACGTTAACAAACTTATTTCCTAAAAGTTTTAAAATAGAATGACAACTCGTTCATAAAAATTACTATAAAAATCGATTGTAGGCGGTATATTTTTATGATAATTTTAAAAACTCGTAACTTGCCGGTCAATATTAAAACAATAATAACAAAACATGTCTAGTCCGGCAAATATCCCTTTTATATCTTTTATTATAATTGACAAAAGTATTAAAACAGCGGTTTACGTTCAAATAGCACAACAAATGATCAATGCAATTCAAAGAGGATATTTGATGATTGGATCTAAACTTCCTGGCTCCAGAAAACTGTCAGAAGAATTAGACGTACATCGTCAAACAGTTATTGCGGCATTTCAAGAATTAGAATCGCAAGGCTGGTTAGAGACAATACCTAATAAAGGAACTTATGTGATAAATCGAATAAACAACACAAAACCTAGTCGTATTCACTCAAATAAAATAGATTTATTAGCACAATATCCTCAAAAGACTGGCTTTAATTTCAAAAGAAGTTTTATATTAGATAGCCCATTCCAAGATTCTACCTGTTCTATTACTTGGACTGACGGTACTCCAGATATTCGATTATCTTCTGTATATAATCTAAGCAGCATGTACTCAGCATCTATGAAGCGTAAGCAGATGCAGCGTAAAATGGAACACCACGCTTTTGAAGGAAAGAATTTTTTTAGAGAGCAATTAAGTAATTATTTAAATCTTACACGGGGTCTACATATTAGCTCAAAAAATCTATTAGTGACGCGCAGTACTGAGATGAGCTTATATCTAATATCAAAATTAATACTAAATATTGGTGATAAAGTATTAGTTGCTAATTTAAGTTTTTTTTCTGCAAATATGATTTTTCAAAAAGCGGGTGCAAAAATTCTTTCTATTCCTATAGATAATGAAGGTATATCTGTTCAATATATAAAGGATCATTTTAAACCGGGTGAAATTAGAATGATTTATATTACACCGCACTACCACTACCCTACCACCGTGACATTAAGCGCAGGTAGAAGACTGGAATTATTAGAGCTTGCTTCACAATACAAATTTATCATACTAGAGGATGACTATGACTTTGAATTTCAATATGAGCCATCTGCTTTATTACCATTAGCGAGCGCAGATTTAGATGGTATGGTGATTTACGTAGGCACATTTGGCAAATCATTGGCTCCAGGTTTTCGAACTGGTTTTATAGTCGCTCCTGAAAATTTGATGGTAGAATTAAGAAAATATTTAGGTATTATCGATAGACAAGGAGACGTCGTCATGGAGCAGGTTCTTGGAGAAATGATTGATGAAGGTACTATATTTAGGCATTTGAAAAAATCACTTAAAGAATATCGTCAAAGAAGGGATCATTTTTGTGAACTTATGGAAGCAAATTTAAGCGGATTAGTAAAATTTGAAAAACCAAAAGGAGGACTTGCAATATGGACTAAATGGGATTCATCAATATCATTATTAAAGATAAGTAAATTATGTCTCGATAAAGGTCTTTTTATACCTCAAACTATACTGTATCAGAATAAAAATCATAGCTCAATGAGAATCGGGTTCGGCCATCTTAATGAAGAAGAGATGGAAAAATCATTTCAAATTATAAAATCATGTATTAATCACTCATAAGCACCTGGTATGTTAGAACAAGAAATATATGACAATTTATTTGAGCAATCCATTTCCTTACTCGAAGCTGGACAAAATGCATGCGATCACCTATTAGCAGATAGAATAAATGACACCCGTTTTGGTATAACTTTAAGATTACGTCCAAATAAAGATGTTCTTAAACGAATATCAGATTTTCAAAAAGAATTAATTCAAATCGACAAGTCTCAATATTATCCACCTATTGAAGATTTACATTTAACAGTTATGGCAATAATAGCCTGTGAGGAAGGATTTAATATAAATAAAATTCCATTAGAAGAATTTAAAATGAATATTATAAAATCGATTGATGGAATTAAATCATTGAACGTAGCATTTAATGGTATAACGTGCTCTACTGATGCCCTACTAGTACAAGGATATAGTTTAAATTCAAATCTAGACAAATTACGAAACAATATTAGAGACAATTTCAAAAACAGTTCTTTATCTGACTCCATTGATTCTCGGTATCCGATTCGAACAGCTCACATAACAATAGCAAGATTTACGAAAAAAATAAACCGACCAAAAGATTTCGCAAACATGATTAAAGAAAATCGAATAAAAGATTTTGGAATTATTGAATTTAAAGAAATAGAGCTTACTTTAAACGATTGGTATCACACTAATAAAACAATTAATCTATTGGACTGTTTTACTTTTTAACAACGGCGTAATTAAAAAACTGATACCATTGTTGATGATTCGATTATAAACTATAAAACCTGATATAATATGAAAGTAAAGTCTATTTATCTCAATCTTGCGACTAAAGACCTAGATAAAACAAGAAATTTCTGGTCTAAATTAGGTTTTTCTTTTAACGAGAATCTATCCAGTGACAAAGCGCTCTGTCTAATTCTAAATGACGGTGCTATGTATTCTATGTTCATTAGACAAGACTATTTCAATGCTTTCACGAATAGACATATTGCAGATGATTACAGTTCTCAAATGCTCATCGCTATTGAAGTAGATAGTAGAGAACGACTTGATCAAATAATTAATCTCGCCATTAAAAATGGAGGTTCCAGATATAAAGAAAGTAAAGATTACGAATGGATGTATTATGATAGTTTTGCGGATCCCGATGGGCATAAGTGGGAACTTATGTTTACTGATGACACCAAATTATCTAAACGTGCCTAGCCTTCGTTAAAATGAACTTTAAATTATTTAAGTATTTAACTTAAATCCCTTAAAGTTTATGTTATTTTTACGTAAGCACTAATAATAGCATATAGTTTATGAAATTTGGACAAGTTACAGACACTAATCTTATAAATTTTACTTTACCAGAAATTACTCAAGAGACCATAAATTTTTTAAAGGCTTCCAAATCAGATGGTCCATTAGAAATATATGTAGGTTATCCAAAATGGAATAAAAAAGACTTAACTGGTTTTTATCCTCGCGGTACTAAAGATGAATTGACTTATTATGGTACTCAATTTAATGCTATTGAGCTTAATGCTACATTTTATAAATCACCATCTAAACAACAAGTAGAAATTTGGAAAAATAAAACCCCTTCAGATTTTAAATTCTTTCCAAAAATACCTAAAACGATAAGCCACTATAGTAGATTACTAAATGTGCAAGAAAAAGTTATAGAATTCGTTGATGTAACTGCATTATTTGAAGAAAAATTAGGAATGGGCTTTCTACAAATGATTGAAAATTTCAAACCTAAAGATATAAATCGTTTAGCTAACTTTTTAAAATGCTTTCCTGTAGAATATCCATTAGCAATTGAAGTTCGTAATTATGAATGGTTCTTGCAGCCGATTTTTAGTGAATATAATCAGTTACTATTAGAGACAAATACAACCAATATTATTGTTGACACGCCAGGTCGTAGGGATGTATTAAATTTAACACTCACCACTCCAATTGCATTTATACGTTTTGTCGCTGCAGATAATCCTATAGACCTTGAGCGTTTAGATGAATGGATAAAAGTTATAAAAATCTGGAAAGAAAATGGATTACAAACGTTGAATTTTTTTATTCATCAAACGTTAGAAAAAGGCTCTCCCTTACTTGCAACATATTTTATTGAAAAATTAAATAATGAAATTGGTTACAACCTACATATTCCTCAAAGTTCAGAAAGTATAATTTCTTCGAAATAACAACTTTTATTACAATTCAATATTTTTACATTAAACAACTGAAATTCAACCCTAAGAGAAACAAAATCTACTCAAACTTTGTTATTTAATTAATACAAATTGTAGCGTATAAAATAGCATTACCGTTTTATTTAAAAAAGTAACATTATGAAAAAAGTTAATAATTTTATCCCTTTCTTGTTTTTACTATCCATTTTGTTTTTGACAGGATGTTCAAAAGATGATGGTCCTTCTCCTGCGATTCCACAATCCATAGTACAATTTGTGAATGCATACACAAATACTGATGCAGTATTTATAACTAATGATTATGGTACAATTGTCACACCAGATTATAGACCATTATTCTTTAGAAACTTTACAATTCCTGTATTGTTTTATCCCGGTAATAGAACTATTAATGTGATTAATTTTAGTAATGAAAAATTAGTTTCTCAAACAACAATAGGCTTAAAAGATAGTACATATTATACTTCGTTTGTATATGGTAATACAGAAAAAGCTAATAATTTATTTGTAGTTAATGCTCCAATAAAAGACTTAGACAAAAGTAAATCAGCTTCTCGTTTTATGCATTTAGCAAGTAATTTAGGTCCAGTAAATGTATATTTAAATAACACAGAGACTCCATTATTTACTAATAGATCTGCTGAAACTACTTCTGGATTGTCAGAAGCACCTCATACATTTTTTACAGCTCAGACAGCTGGTAAATTTGATATTATAGTTACTAATGCAAGTAACGAAGAAATATTAAAGAAAGAACATGTGTTCGAGCCAAATCATTACTATAGCTTAATTCTAGTAGGTGACAAAGACTCAGAATCCAAAGGCTTATACTTAGGTGTTGTAAAACATTAAATAACTATCTAATATACAAGCGGTAAAATAAATTTTACCGCTTTTTTTATTAATAATATATTATTCTTCTTTTATTAAAGCTCGGTCCAAATGTACATATCCACCATCCACATGTATTAATTGTCCCGTTGTATGACTTGATCTATCAGAAAGAAGAAAAACAGCTGTATCTGCGATCTCCGAAGATGAAGTCATTCTATTACCTAAAGGTATCCTATTAGTAATTTTAAGCAACGTTTCTTCAGGGTTGTCTAAGGATTGAATCCAACTATCATATTGAGGAGTACTAGCTTCAGCAACAATTATTGCATTTACTCGTATTCCATAAGGCAATAATTCCACAGCCCATTCTCGAGTTAACGCATTACGACCTCCGTTAGCTGCTGCGTATGCCGATGTTCCTCCTTGCCCTGTTTCAGCTGTTTTAGAACTTATATTCAAAATAGTACCTTTACTCTCCTTAAGTTTTTCCAAAGCAAAGTGTGCCATAAGATAATAGTGAATTAAATTTTTATGTAAAGAACTCATGAAAGTGTTATAATTACCAAACTCAAGACTAACCCCATCATTTTGGCCCGCATTATTCACCAATCCATCAATTCTACCAAAGCAATCTATAGTTTGAGCAACAGCTATTTGACAAGAATCAGGATTTGTCAATTCTGCCTCAATACTAAGTACCTTACCCCCACAAGATTTAATCTCTTCTTCCACCAAATTATTATCTTGAGCATTTCGCCCAATGATTACAGGAATAGCTCCTTCACGAGCTAAAGCTAATGCAATAGACTTTCCAATTCCTTTTGCTCCACCAGTAACTATAAATACTTTATTTTCTAGGTTTAAATTCATAATAATCTATTTTTGATAAGTTACTTTAGTCTATAAAATGATGTGGCAACATCACCCCAAAATCCTGCAGCTTCTTTCGGTGAAAATCCACCAATTTTTTGTTCTACTATTTGAATGCTTTCCTCAAAACTCGCTGCTAATAAACAAACTGGCCAATCTGAACCAAAACAAACTCTATTTTTTCCAAAGGAATTAACAACATGATCAATATATTGAGTAAAATGATCAAGTTTCCAATTTTTCCATTCTGCCTCCGTTGCTAATCCTGAGACTTTACAATAAACATTTGGAAATTGAGCTAACTTTTCTATAAAACGTGCCCAAAAATCAAATTCTTGTGTCCGAATAGGAGGTTTAGCAATATGATCTAACATAAATTTCTGATTAGGATTATCAGCTACACACTGCAACGTACTCTCATAATGCTTTGGGCGAATTAATAAATCAAAAGTGTAATTATAACTTGTTAATGCTTTTATTCCCCGTTGAAATTCGTCCTGCATTAAGAAATTAGGATCAGACTCAGCCTCTATAATATGTCTAAAGCCCTTAATAATTGGATATTTAGAAAATTCTGTTAGGAAATAATTAATATTTTCTGATCGTAGATCTACCCATCCCACTACACCTTTAATAACTTTATAAACTTCGGAAAGTTCAACCAAGAACATCGTTTCTTGATGCGTTTGATCTGCTTGAACTGCCACAATGCCATCGAAAGAATTATCTTTTAATGTTTGACTAATATCATTTGGTAGAAAATTACGACGAATAGCTACCATATCATTGGTTATCCAAGCATCCTTAATCTCATTATAAAGCCAAAAGTGCTGATGTGCATCTATACGCATATATAATTACCTTTTATAAGCCCCTACTATTTGTCTTTGTTCCCCTAAATAATCAGCACCAAGCTCTATAACATCTCCTTCTTTTAAATAAATAGGCGGATTAAACCCTAACCCAACGCCTGCAGGAGTACCTGTGGAAATAACATCACCTGGTAAAAGAGTCATAAATTGAGAGACATAAGATACTATAAAAGGGACATTAAAAATTAAATTGCTAGTATTACCATCTTGATACACTTTACCATTAACTTTAAGCCATAGTCTAACATTATTAATATCCGGAATTTCATCTTTAGTAGTCATTACCGGTCCCATTGGTGCAAAAGTATCACAGCCTTTTCCTTTATCCCAAGTTCCGCCACGTTCTAGTTGGTATTCACGCTCAGAAACGTCATTATGAAGCACATACCCTGCTACATATTCTAAAGCATCTTCTACCTCAACATAAGAAGCCTTCTTCCCAATTACAATTCCAAATTCAACTTCCCAATCTGTTTTTGTTGAATTCCTAGGGATTATTACTTGATCATTGGGTCCAATTAAAGAAGTGGTTGATTTCATGAAAATTATTGGTTCCGCTGGTATAGCTGCTCCAGTTTCTTCAGCATGATCTTTATAATTAAGTCCTATGCAAACTATTTTAGATGGTCTTGCAAA
>CANRHE010000017.1 GCA_947630335.1 uncultured Sphingobacterium sp. | reverse complement strand
CTTCCACACGAATCCACTCGTGATCCTTTGTGTACTTCAATTCTGCTGGAAAATTCATTTTATAAATTGTTTTTTTCCAAAAATATAATTATCCTATGACATTAGCAAAAGGATTAATTGTATTTTTACCCCTATGAACCATCAAATTGCAAAACTTTATCAAATAAGTCAAAAAGAAAGCCGTATTGTTATAGGTTTAATGTCTGGCACTTCTTTGGATGGATTAGATATTGCGCTATGTGAAATAAAGAATGCTGGAAGAGATACCAAGTTTACTCTCAAGGACTTTATAACAATGGACTACGACGATGAATTCAGAATTAATATTCGAAAGATATTCGCCAAGAAAAACATTAACCAACAAGACCTTTGCGGTATTAATCCTTACGTTGGGCTTGTACACGCTCAACTCATAAACAAGGCTTTAGAAAACTGGGGAGTTAAAAGTGAAGACATTGATCTTATAGCTAGTCATGGTCAGACAGTCTTTCATGCGCCTCAGATTCTAACAAAAGATAATAGCTTACCAAATAGTACATTACAAATTGGTGACGGTGATCATATCGCGGTGCACACGGGAATAATTACGATATCGGACTTTCGCCAAAAACATATTGCTACAGGTGGAGAAGGTGCCCCATTAGCGGCTTATGGTGATTATCTACTATTTACAGATCCTATGGAGAACAGAGTTCTACTCAATATTGGAGGAATTTCTAACTTCACCTTTTTGCCAAGTAGTAGCCATACACTTCAAGCATTTGCCACGGACCTTGGTCCTGGAAATACGATTATGAACCAATACATGTTTGAACATTATGGTAAAGAAATGGACGAAGACAGTGAAGTAGCTAAAAAAGGGAATATTAACTCTTCTCTTTTGAATGAACTATTGAGCGAAGAGTTTTTGGGGTTAAACTTCCCCAAAACAACAGGCCCTGAATTATTCAATCTACATTATCTTAAAGAAAAACAAAATTTAACACACACTAATAATTTATCCAAAGAGGATGTAATGGCTACCTTAAATGCTTTCTCTGCGCACGCCATCGCAAATGGAATAAATAGAATAACCCATGGGTTAGAGAACGTAGTAGTATATGTAAGTGGAGGAGGATTACACAACCCCTTGTTGATGCAGAATATTCAATCACTTCTTCCTAATATAAAAATATCTTCTATTGCCGAAATAGAAATGAACCCTGATGCGAAAGAAGCATGTTTATTTGCTCTCCTAGCGAATGAAACGGTAGCAGGCAGCCCAAACAATGTAAATAACATCAAAGACTCTCCTGCAGTGTGTATGGGAAAAATCAGCTTACCGCTATAATTATATAGTATCTATCGCCTCATGCAAAAAATGCTTGAATCCTAATGTCTTTTGGAACATCTCAATAATGTGTTCAGAAGCAAAAGGACGCAACATCTCTTGATCGGAAAAATGCTTTAAAAGAACGAAACTCTTAAGTTTAAGAATCTCAATAGCGGGGTTACTGGAGTCGTAACCCGCCGGAGGTCTCTTCAGCTTGTCTTCAACAGATAAATCATCCAATTCCCAGCCATCTTTATTTAAAAGCTCTTTCAAACTATCATAATTATAATCTATCTCTTGACGGATAGCTTCTAGATGTTCTTTTTTGGGTTGCCAGTAACCTACAGCAGCAAAGCTTTTACCTGGTTCTATATGAATATAATATTCGGGCCCTTCTAATTTACGACCATCAACCGAAATACCCGCGGCTAGCCACGACTTATAGGGTGCTTTATCTTTTGAAAAACGTACATCTCTATAGATTCGAAACATACATTTTGAGGCTTTAATATCTTTATTAATATGAGCATCAAAAGCAGAGAGCTTAACAATCAAATCTTCTACAAATTCTTTTACATTTAAATTTGCCTCTTCATAAAAGCTCTTATTCAACTGAAACCACTCCCTAGAGTTATTCTCCTTGAGGTCTGCTAGAAATTGAAAGGTCGATGACTTGATATTCATTACAAAATCATTAATAAAAGTGCATAAACTAATGGTGAAGCGACCAAGAGCCCATCAAATCGGTCTAATAATCCACCATGGCCTGGTAGTATATTTCCAGAATCTTTAACACCTAGACTACGCTTAAGCATAGACTCAACAAGATCTCCTAAAGTGCCAAAAACACTAATGATAAAGGCTATACTAATCCATTCACCAAGTTTCAAGACGCCAAAATAATGGTGTAAAACTACCGAGACAGCAACAGCTAAGATAACTCCTCCAATAAAGCCTTCCCAAGTCTTATTTGGAGAAATACGTTCAAACAATTTATGTCGTCCCAGAGATCGTCCAGACAAATATGCTCCTGTATCATTCGTCCAAAGCATAATCAAGAAACCCATGGGGATATAGGGATTATAAGGCCCTTTAATAAACCCTAAACTGATAAAAAACAAGAATGGAACGCAGGCATATAATATACCTAAGAGGCTATAGGCAATATCATGAAAAGGAAATTTATTCTTTTGAAAAAGTGCTGCTATAAATAAAAAGGTTATGAAAGGAATACACATCCATAACGTTAACATTGGTGATATTTCTAAAAAATATAAACTGCAAACTACAGTCAGTACTAACGCTATTAAGATGCCTAATAATATATTTGGCTTTATATCTTGTGAACGTACAAGGGTGTAAAACTCGTACAAACTACCAATTCCTACTAAACTAAAAAAAATAACAAAAGATAATTGACCCCAAAAAACAGCTGCAATTAAAACAGCAATAAAGAAAAATCCAGTAATAGCCCTAGTTAACATTATCGTGATCTGTATGGTTTGTTTGATCTATTAATTCTAAAGCTTTTTCCTTATTAGCTTCTGCTACATAAAGCTCAATCTTACCAAAGTGATAAGAGGAATCTTGCTTATTCAATACAACTGCAGGGATATCATTCTCTACCAACATCTGGCGTACTATTTCTGCTTCAATCGCATTCGTATATACCTTAATTTTTGCCCAATCTTTTTCCATGTAAATAATTAATTTGTTTCGTTTTTGAATAAAAATACCACCCCAATAGTACGCTGAAGATAAAACTAGCTACATATATGTAAGTAGAATATACCTCAGATGACTGCACCTCTTCAAAAGACTTGCCTGACCGGGTATAATTAAAAGCAACCACTACGGCTGTTCCATTATTAATAAAATGCCCAAGTACTGGTACCCAAACATTTTGTGTCCATAGTAACATATATCCAAAAAAGGCTCCTAATAAAACTCTCGGCAAAAATCCAAAAAACTGAACATGAATAGCACTGAAAATTATCGCAGTAAGCCATATACTAAAGTGATTATTCTTGAGCAAACGTCCTAGAATATTCATTAACGCACCTCTGAAATAAAACTCTTCAGCAATGGCTGGCATCACCGCAACTGCCAATAAATTCAAAGCCAACAATCTCCAATCATCAACCATGACAATGCTCTTAGTAAGCTCGGCCATCTCGTCTTCCTTGATACGCATCCATTCTTCTAGCCCATGAAGGCTAGTCGGCAGACGCATACTCATATTCCACTCCGCAATCAATTGCATCAATGGAGCAAATGCAAACATAAAGGCAGCGACCACAATAAAAATCAAAAAGCTAGCCCTTTTATTGGGATAATAACTTTCTGTATAATCCCTGCGTTGCAAGATTAAAGTTGGTAACAGAAACGTACCAAAAGAACTTGCAATTATCATGGTATAGGAGAATACTAAATTATTCTCAAAGTCAACCTGAATAAGATCTGATAATGAAGTTTCAGACCCGAGATGAAGTAGAACTTGGATTAACAAAACTAACAACTGAATACCTACAGCGCATAGCATAGTAAGCCCTAGCAATGAGAATAAGGATACCCAAGGAGAACGTACTGAATGGTCAGAATAATTCATGTTATAAAGTTAGCATTATAAAATAAAAAAAGGGGCTTTCGCCCCTATTTCTTTAATTTACACGTACCGGATCTTTCGGTTTTCTTAACTCTTTATATGGATACGTTTTGATTTCCTCTAACAACAGTTTTACCGTTTTCTCTAATTGAGGATCACGTCCTTCTAATAAGTCTTTGGGTAGTTGCTCTACAAAAATATCTGGCGCTACACCTTCATTCTCAATGATATAATTTCCATTGAGATCAAAAACACCAAAATTAGGAGAAGTAATACTACCTCCATCCAACAGTGGAGGGTATCCCGAAATGCCCACTAAAATACCCATAGTAGTGCGTCCTACAAGTTTTCCTAGACCTTTATGTCTAAACATATAGGGCATCATGTCTCCTCCTGATCCTGCGTTTTCGTTAATAATCATCGCTTTAGGGCCATAGATACCATTACCAGGAGTAGTGAAGGACTTACCATCACGAATACCCCATCCAGCAATTAAATCTCTAGATAATAAATCTATAACATAATCTGCTACTGAACCTCCTCCATTATTTCTTTCATCAAGTAAGAGTGCTTTCTTATCCATTTGGGAGAAATAATAACGATTGAAGTTTGTATAGCCCTCACGACCCGTGTTTGGCATATACACATAAGCAATCTGACCATTACTCAATTGGTCTACTTTCTTACGATTGGTCTCTACCCAATCCATACGACGTAGATCAATCTCATTACTAAATGAAATAGGTTTAACTACAACTTCTCTACCCCCGTCTGTTGAGGGCTTCGTGTTGATTTTTAATACAACCTGTTTACCAACCTTGTTTTCGAGTAGTTTATAAATATTAATGTCTTTGGTTAACTTCTGACCATCCACTGCTACAATATAACTACCTTCAGTAATGTTCAGTCCTGGCTCTGCTAAAGGCGCTTTAAACTCCGGATTCCAATCCAAACGAGTGAAGATTTTATTAATTTTATATACGCCATTAACCTCTTCTAAGTCGGCGCCTAATGTACCCGTGCTCACGGAAGGACTAGAAGGTTGATCTCCAGGATAGATATAAGCATGGCCCACGACAAGCTCACCCATCATCTCATTCAATACATACCCCAAATCTGAACGATGATTCACATAAGGTAGGTACTTTTCATATTTTGCCTTTACGGCATCCCAGTCTGCTCCATGCATATTTTCTACATAGAAAAACTCTTTTTGCATAGCCCACACCTCATTAAATACTTGACTCCATTCAGCGGCAGGATCCACCTCAAACTTAATATTATCAATCTTGATTTTACCTGTATTAGGTGTTGGTTTCTGTCCAGCATTAACGATAAAAAAGTCGCGACCTGTAGTATAAAGCATCTTCTTACCATCAGCACTAATACGGAAAGCTCTAGCATTATCCACTAAAGACTTGTCTTCCATCTTCGCCAAATCATAAGCTCCGATAGTGCCACCACGTTGATACGTCAACATATTATCGACAGATCCATCAAGTCTATAATATCCCGCTGGTAACGGTAAAGCAATAATTCTAGAATTAATATTATCAAAGTCTACTTCTAATTTCTTAGTAGCAGGTTTGGCAGCAACTTTTACATCCTCTTTTTTAGAATCCTCCTTACTTTTCTTACCTGTATCTTTCTTACTATCTTCTTTAGTAGGCTCAACATTTTCTACTTTCACAACCTCCTCATCACTCTCATTTTTAAAAATTGATGGTGTCTTCTTGGAAAGAATAAATGCATAAACACTATAATTAGGACTTCGATCATACGCAGACATATGTAACCCCGAATTAGTTAATCCTGTATTTGTACTTGCCGTAAAGAAAAGATACTTACCGTCATTACTAAACACGGGTTGTGATACCTCGCTCATACCATCTGTCACTTGATGTGTTTTTTTGGTCGCTAAGTTATACATGAAGATTGCATCAACACCATTATTCAAACTTTTCACATAAGCAATCCAGTTGGAATCAAACGACCAAGACGGTTGAAAATGATTTCTTGTTCGTCCAGTGATAGAAGCTAATTTATCCGAATCTACTAATACCACATTTTTTGAATCAATATCTACGTAATATAAATTCAAATGAGCATCATTAAAAAATAGCTTTTTGCTATCAGGTGACCATGTAGGTTCAAAATAAAATAAGCCTTCACCTAAATCAATATAGGTGGCATTATCCATCGCTTTTTGATCGCGTAGTACAATCTGGTACTTACCATTTTTATCAGACAAATAGGAGATCCATTTGCCATTGGGCGACCATGCTGGAAAACGCTCATGACTAGATGGTGAATTAGATATATTACGAGCATCCCCTTTCTCTTTAGGAACGGAGATTATCTCGCCACGACTCTCGAACAAAGCACGTTGACCAGTAGGTGAAATATTAAAATTGCGAATATCAGAATCCATATTCACATATTTATTGCGCTTATGCAAAGGATCTGCACTAACAGCAATTTTTAAAGTATTAATCTTATTAGAAGGTAAATCCAAAATATTAATGCGACCGTCTTGCTCAAATACAAGTTCACCACCTCTACCTGACAAAGTCCTCACGTCATAATCCGTGTAATTAGTTAATTTATCAACTTTCTTAGTCTTTATATCATAACTAAATATGTTAACGATTTTATCTCTATCTGATAGAAAGTACACCTTAGATCCTAACCAAACTGGTTTTACATCATTGCAATTCTCACCAGGTATTACTTCTATATTCTTGGTCTTCGTATCAAATATCCAAATAGATGGCATGCCACCACCTCTATACCTTTTGAATGCTACACGGTCACGCTCAGTCGGATCAGAATTTTTAATATAAGCCCAATAACGTCCGTCTGCAGATGGACTTCCTTGATATGCCTCTGGCATCGCTAAGGGTGTTGCCAAATCAGTGGTCAAACTAGTTTTATATAATCTAGAGCCTAGTGAATAATCAAATTCACGTGTAGTCTGAAAATATACTTCTTTGTCATTCAGCCACCCTCTAACAAGGTCTGCCGTAGGATGAAAGGTAATACGCTTTGGTTCTCCTCCAGATACTGGAATTGTATAAACGTCCGTATTACCATCATAATTACCTGTGAATGCAATTTGAGAACCATCAGGAGAAAACATTGGATTTAACTCTACTCCGGGATTTGTAGTTAGTCGTTTTGCATTTTGTCCATTTTTATCGGCAATCCAAATATCGCCTCCATAAACAAAAGTAACATGATCCTTGCTAATATCAGGATTGCGCAACAATAATGTTTCTTCCTGTGCAAATGCTATCTGGAAGCTGCCAAAAGCGAGCGCCAAATACAATAAATGGGATACTTTTTTTATCATATATTCAAAAATACAGGTTGTTATATAAACAAATATATCGAGAATAAATCAATAAGATGAGTGACACACCAATTGTAACAACAAAATCAATAAAAGAGAGTAGTAAACAAAAAAAGTCAACGTATTACGTTGACCTTTTTTGTTTATTGCGTAGAATACTTAGTCTTCAGAAGCCATTTCTTCATCCACTAAAATACGTCCACAGTGTTCGCAAATAATAATTTTTTTACGTTGACGAATTTCAGATTGTAACTGAGCAGGGATTTTGTTGTGACATCCTGAACAGCTATCACGCTCAATATAAGCTACACTCAAACCATTACGGTATGATGAACGTAATTTATTATATACCTTTGATAAACGTTCGTCAATATTAGCAGAAGCAGCCTCTGCTTTTTTCAACAATCCTTCTTCTTCAATTTGCGTTTCAGAAGCAATAGTATCTAGTTCTTTTCTCTTTCCTTCAACTTCTGCTTTTGCGTAATCTAAATTCGTTTGAGTTTTTTCGTAACCTTCTGTTTTATTTTTAATTTCGAACTCAGATTCTTTAATTCTCTTTTCGCAAACTTGGATTTCTAGACCTTGAATCTCAATTTCTTTAGAGATAGCATCATACTCACGATTATTCTTAACCTCATTCAATTGACCTTCGTATTTTTTGATAGCCGCTTGCGCGTCTTTAATCATATTTTTACGCTTTACAATTGAATCTTCTAAGTCATCTAATTCAATTCTAGTTTTTTCTAGACGAGTTTCTAATCCAGCGATTTCATCTTCAAGGTCAGCAACCTCGATAGGAAGTTCGCCACGAACTTGACGAATCTTATCTATTTTTGTGTGGATCGACTGAAGCGTCCACAATGCTTTTAGTTTTTGTTCTACAGTTTGTTCCATTAACAGTAGTATTTGATTGGATTTGTGTCTATTTCCGATATTAGAACAGCAAAGTTAGCAAATTTTTTCGTAATAATATCCAACAATAATTCTTGCGTAAATTGCTCCGATTCAAAATGTCCGATATCAGCAATTACAATACTTTTCTCAGCATCAAAAAACTCATGATATTTGTAATCAGCAGTTACAAATATATCAGCTCCAGATTTTTTAGCTTCATTCAGCAAAAAACCTCCTGCACCGCCACATACAGCTACACGCTGAATAGGTTTATCTAAAAGTTCTGAATGACGAATAACACTAAGCTGAAGTCTATCTTTCAAATAAGCTAAAAAAGATAATCCATCCATTGGTATTTCTAAGTTACCAATAATACCAGAACCCACAGTATGTAATGTATTCTCTAAAGAAAATACATCATAGGCAACTACTTCATAGGGATGAGCAGCCAACATAGATACAATAATATTGCGTTCAAGATAGGCTGGAAAAACAACCTCTATTTTAGTTTCCTCTACGCGTTCTTGTACACCAACCTCTCCAATCGCAGGATTAGCTCCTTCTAAAGGCTTAAAGGTCCCATACCCTGCCGTATTATAGCTACACTCATCATAGTCACCAATAGCTCCCGCACCTGCATCAAAAAGAGCCGCACGGACTGTCTCTACATGAGCACGAGGAACATATACAATTAATTTCTTCAGTAATCCCGATTTTGGACTTAAGATAGCAGGGCTTAATAAACTCAGCTTATCAGCAATCTTTGAACTCACTCCACCAAGAACATTATCCAAATTAGTATGAATGGCATACAAAGCAATATTATTTTTTATTGCTTTGATTACTGTTCGCTCTACATAATTAGAATTATTAAATCGCTTAAGTCCTTTAAAAACAATAGGATGGTGTGAAATAATCAAATTACAACCTTTATCTATAGCCTCCTGAACAACGTCTTCAGTACAGTCTAAAGATATAAGAATCTTCTTTACTTGATCATGAGGACTCCCCACAATAAGCCCTGAATTGTCATAAGACTCTTGGTATTTTAATGGTGCAATTTCCTCCAAATAGTCAGTAATATCTTTTACTATCATATCCGAAATATAACAAATACAAACCTAATTAATGAATAGAATAATTTATAATTCAATATCTACTGTATTCTTTAATAATTTTTTATATTCTAAGACCTTTATCCAGTACATTATAAAGCCGACAATATTTCCAAACATGGCTATATAGCCTAAAAAAGAGGGTAGAGGAATATTACTTGCTAAAAAACTCCAAGCATATATATTGCCTTCCTTTTGTGTCGGATTTTCATCTACAGCTACCTTTCTATCATAAAACTCATTATTCAATGAATCACGTAATGCGCGAACTACAACAAAGTTCCAATAAATATTAAGAAAAGGAACTGCCATTAGTAAAGCCTGTCCCGGTCGCATCATTTGATTCTCCTTTTTAATTAATGATAATACCGAACGAATACTATTCCCCAAAAGCAGCCACAAGGCTATTTGAATAATCGCTCCAGCAATCAAATAAGGAAAATAAGGCGCTAATTTTTGAAATTCAGGACTATTTAATAATTCTTCCATGTGTATTACTTCTCTTCTAATAAAATTTGTACCAAAGAATCGAGTTTATCGATCTGTGGATTGTGTGATGCTTCTAACTTGTATATTTTCCATTTATTGCCTAATGCTCGTTTATAAAAACGATAAAAATCATCTTTCTCTTCCCCTCCTTTTGCTTCTTCAAAAGTAAAAATATAAGATGTAGGAATATTAATATGTCCCTTACTTGCTAAACGTATAGGTTGTGTAAAAGTATGTAGGGGATGCGGTACGTCACGTGGTGTTTTGGAGGTATCTCGTACCCATACTGGAGTAATCATTCCCTTATGGATAGGAAATCGAGAAGATACTTGAGTTGAATCAATCCCCATTGCTGTAATAACTGACTCTCCATTTACAGGCACAATAGCATCTAAATATACTAGCTTCTTTATCCGATTAGGTATACTATCAGCCACACCTGTGATAACCATGCCACCATAACTATGTCCTACGAGCACTACTTCTTTCAAGTCTTCAAATAAAATAGTATTAACAACATCTTTGATGTGCGTATCTAAGGTGATATTGGTATCTGCAAGATGAAATCGCTCTCCCAACCCAGTTAATGTAGGTCTATATACATTATGTCCTTCATCCATTAATCTATGCGCCGTATTCTTAAATTGCCAAGCACCTCCCCAAGCGCCATGCACAATAACATAGGTTGCCTCCTGTGCATGAAGGCCGGTTACAAACAACAGGCCTAAGGTCATTAATAATAGTTTACCAATCTGCATTTCTAAAAATACAAACACTTATGCAAATAATAAAAATATAGTTGGAATCTTATGCAAATCGACAGTTATATTTTTCCAGGCACCAACTGTACGTGTCTGTATAAACTCGTCCTCCCCTGTGAGATTGGCAGCTATACACAGCTTAGTAGATGGTTTAGCAATACGCAACAATTCTGCTAATAATTGATTATTACGAAAAGGAGTTTCAATAAAAATTTGTGTTGATTTGTCACGCATACTTTGGCTTTCTAAGTCCTTAATCCGTTTGGAGCGATCAGTCTTATCAATCGGTAAATAGCCGTGAAAAGTAAACTTCTGTCCATTAAAACCAGAAGCCATTAATGCCAATAAAATTGAACTTGGGCCTACCATTGGAATAACTCGAATACCTCTTTTGTGCGCTTCAGCAACTATGTCTGCTCCTGGATCTGCTACACCAGGACATCCCGCTTCAGACATCAATCCCAAATCCTTACCTTTCAATACATTCGCAAAAACATGGTTGTAATCCATCTTCTCCCGCGTATGTTTACCATAATCATGAATAATCAAATCATACTGAGGAATTGTCAAGCCTGCAGACTTTAGAAAACGGCGTGCAGTTTTTTCATTTTCAACGACATACTCATCAATACTATTGATAATATCATGATGAATAAGTGTATAAGAAGAATTCTCAGCCCCTTCTGCCAGAGGAACTGGAATCAAATAAAGTCTACCTTTTTGCATTTACAAAATTACCCAAAGTTTAGTAATAAAAAATCCCCAAACATAATTAGTTTGGGGATTCAATGATTATGTTGTAATCTTAATGAATTAAGCTTCAGCGTAAGCTTCAATTGGAGGACAAGAACAAATTAATGTTCTATCACCTTGTGATTCATTAACACGACCTACTGAAGGCCAAAATTTATTTACTTTTAAGTACGGCAATGGATAAGCTGCAGTTTGACGTGTATAAGATCTATCCCATTCATCAGCAGTAACAACCGCGGCAGTATGAGGAGCGTTTTTCAAAACATTGTTTATTTGCTCCACATCTCCAGCTTCTACTGAAGCAATCTCTTGACGGATAGCAATTAATGCATCACAGAAACGGTCTAATTCTACTTTTGACTCAGACTCTGTAGGCTCTACCATCAAAGTACCTGCAACTGGAAAGGAAACAGTTGGTGCGTGGAAACCGTAGTCCATCAAACGTTTAGCAATATCTGCAACTTCAATACCTACATTTTTGAAACCACGACAGTCCAAAATCATCTCATGCGCACAACGATCGTTGGCACCAGAATACAATACTGGATAATAGCTTTCTAAACGAGCTTTGATATAATTAGCATTCAAGATTGCAGTTTTCGTAGCATTGGTCAATCCATCTGGTCCCATCATAGCAATATAAGCATGAGAAATCAATAAGATAGAAGCCGAACCAAATGGAGCTGCTGAAACAGCAGTAATACCTTCTTCTCCCGAAACCTCAACTACTTTGTGATTAGGTAAAAAAGGAACTAAGTGCTCCGCTACACCAATAGGACCCATACCAGGACCTCCGCCGCCATGAGGAATACAAAATGTTTTATGTAAATTCAAGTGACATACATCAGCACCAATGAAACCTGGGCTAGTCAAGCCAACCTGTGCATTCATATTCGCACCATCCATATATACTTGACCACCATGTTCATGGATAATATTACAGATTTCGATAATAGTTTCTTCGAATACACCGTGAGTCGATGGATAAGTAACCATTAAAGAGTTTAAGTTAGCAGAGTGTTCAATAGCTTTCGCTCTCAAATCATCTACATCGATATTTCCTTTATCATCCGTTTTAACTACTACAACCTTAAGTCCTGCCATAGAAGCTGATGCTGGATTAGTTCCGTGTGCGGATGCAGGTATCAAACAGATATTACGATGTCCTTCACCGCGATTTTTTTGGTATGCATCGATAACCATTAATCCAGCATACTCCCCTTGAGCACCAGAGTTAGGTTGAAACGACATTTTTGCAAACCCTGTAATATCACACAACCATTCATTCAACTCATTAATCATTTGCATATAACCTGTAGTTTGATCTGCAGGAGCAAATGGATGTAATCCTCCAAAACGAGCCCATGTAACTGGAACCATTTCGGTAGTTGCATTTAATTTCATTGTACACGAACCCAATGGAATCATGGAGTGACACAATGACAAATCTTTTGCTTCTAACGACTTGATATAACGCAACATCTCATGTTCAGAATGATAAGAATTGAAAATAGGATGTGTTAAATATGCTGAAGTACGTACTAATTCTGCAGGAATAGAATTACCTAAGTCTGCAACGAAATCAGTTAGATCAACTATATCTTGCGTTTTACCTTTAATTTTAGCAAACACACGAACAATTGTTTCTATATCTTGGAAAGTAGTTGTTTCGTCAATTGAGATGCCTACAATACCACCATCGTAGAAGAAGTTTAGTTCATTATTTAAAGCTTCGCTTTTCAAAGCGCCTACAACTTTTTCACCTACATTAAAACGTAATGTATCAAAATATGTTGTGTTAGTTTGTTCATATCCTAATGCCTGTATAACCTTATCTGTTAATTTAGCTAAGTCATTGATACGTGAAGCAATATTTTTTATTCCTTGAGGGCCATGATATACGGCATAGAATGATGCCATGATAGCCAATAAAGCTTGTGCTGTACAAATATTTGAAGAAGCTTTATCACGACGAATATGCTGCTCACGAGTTTGTAAAGCCATACGTAACGCATATTCTCCATTTGAGTCTGAAGTAACCCCAATAATACGTCCTGGAATATTACGTTTATATTCGTCTTTAGTTGCGAAAAAAGCCGCGTGAGGACCTCCAAAACCCATTGGTACACCAAAGCGTTGAGAGTTACCTACTACGACATCTGCACCCCATTCTCCTGGAGGAGTCAGCAATGCTAAAGACATTAAGTCCGCTGCAACAGCTACTTTTATTCCTTGCGCGTGTGCAGCTGCAGTAAAAGCTGCATAATCAGCAACCGTTCCATCAGCTGCTGGATATTGTAAGAAAGAGGCAAAGACAGCATCATTTAAATTTTCTTCTTTTGTATCCGCAAGACGAATTTCAATACCGAAAGGTACTGCTCTAGTTTGCAATACATCCAATGTTTGAGGGTATACATTAGGAGATACTAAGAATACATTTGCTGATTTATTTTTACGAGCCGAATATAGCATAAACATAGCCTCAGCTGCTGCCGTAGCTTCGTCTAATAATGAAGCATTCGCAATTTCTAACCCCGTAAAATCGGTTACTACAGTTTGAAAATTTAATAAGGCTTGCAAACGTCCTTGTGCAATTTCTGCCTGATAAGGAGTGTACTGCGTGTACCATCCTGGATTCTCAAAAACATTACGTTGAATAACGCCAGGAAGAATCACATCAAAGTATCCTTGTCCAATGTATGACTTGAATACTTTATTTTTTTCTGCTACTTGCGCGATTTTCTCTAGATAAGCAACCTCGCTCAATGCATTTGGTAGGTTTAAAGATTTTCTACGAATTTGAGCTGGAACTGTTTGCTCGATTAATTCGTCTAAAGAATTTACACCTAAAACTTTTAACATTTCTTCTACATCAGTAGAACTAGGACCATTGTGACGATCCTCAAATTTCTCTTGGTAATATACGTTACTCATCGCGCCCATTAATTGGAAGTGTTATTAATCAACTCGCTGACAAACAATTTAGTTTATTCTAAACCACTCGCCTTTGGTTGTGCAAAGATACGTTATTTATGGCAAATTTATATTCAAGAAGGGCTTGCAAAATAGGTAATAATCTAGACAAACGATTGCACAGAAAATAATAAAAACAATGATATATTGTAAATAATAAAAATAAGGCGGATTATTAGATTAACAAAAACAAACTCAATAACTAGATCATAATATTTTAATAAATTCCAACAAAGAGCATATCTTTAAGTCATATGTTTATCAAAGCAACAAAAATTTATTTAATGGCCTTTTTTATTAGTATAGCAATAGGGCTACTCTCTCGAAAAATCCATTTTATACCCACCATTACAGGCGATATTATCTATGCAGTCATGTCCTACTGGATGTTTAGAGTGCTTTTCCATACGAAAGCATTAATATTTTCTTTAATCGCTTCCTTATCCTTTTGTTTTACCATAGAATTATTACAACTTATCCAATATCCATTTTTTATATGGTTACGAAATCATCAACTTTTAAGATTAGTATTTGGACAAGGTTTTCTATGGTCAGACCTACTCGCTTACATGACCGGAGCGTATGGAGCATATCTAATTGATATAAAGATTCTTACAAAATATAAAAACTAACTTAAAAGCTATCTATCAAATCTTGGAGTTCCTTCAACTTCCTATCTTTTGTAGTCATACCTTCTTTATCATATCGATAAGCAATTGTATTAGTATATACCATACCATTTTCGTCCAATGTCATTTTATAATCAATACCATCAAGACAGCGAAAGCATTCTGAAATATTTAACTCTTTAAAATTCAACTCTTCCAGTTTATTTTTCAATAAAGTTAACTTTTCCAAATCAGTAGAATAAGTAGAGCTAGAGTCCTTCTCTTTACAATATCCACCTACATAAAAAACTTTAGTTTGTCTTTCGGTAATCGACATCATCTTTGTCGTACCACATCCAGAACCCAAGACCTCTACTTTTAATGTAAAATCTGGAACGTCATCCACGTTATCATCCTTAGTGCAGGAAAAGAAAATACTCACCAATACAATAGCAAAAAACACTCTCATAATAAACAATTTATAATCTAATTAACAAAACGCAAAAAAAAGTTATACGCTACATTAACTAAACTTTAAAGAATAAATACCGTCCTAAAGACAACTAACATTATAATTTATGAAACAACTAACCTCTCTATTATTATTTACATGGCTATTTACTAGCTGCGCCTCTTTCAAAACACCAGATTTTAGTCAAGTTAGAATTGACATGTCAAAAGAAGAAGTTTCTAAAATGCTAGGAACCCCATCCACCGTTATATCAGCTAAAAAATATGATGACGGAGTATTAGAAATACTCCAATATTATAGATTACCTGCAATATCAGCTACCTCAGATTTAGATTGTATTTGGTTGTTTTTTTTCAACAATAAATTGGATGAATGGGGGCCTAAAACTAATTATACTCCGTTCAATGAATACAATTATCATCGAAAAAATAAAAGTCTTTAATAACAAAGAATGTCTAGATCGTGATCTAGACATTCTTTTATTTAATATAATATCGTGAATTTAAATTCTAGAGGTTCAAAATACTTCACTAACTCTTCTACTAAGTCATCGCCGTACTTTACATAAAGCATTGCAAAATTTTCCGATCGTTCTTGCAATCCGCCTCCCGGAAAAAGCCTCTCTTTTATTCGGTCAATCTGTACCAACGCATCACTATAGTTCCGCTTGTCTGCTTTAAGTAATTTTTTTTCTAATCCATTAATAGCTTTCTTTAATCTAGCCTTTACCGCATCGGTACTAGGACCAAGGCTTGGATCAATCTTATGTGCTCTCAGTTTTAATTTACCAAAAATTGCATTAAGCTCCATCCACTCGTCTTTAAGGTTAAGGCGATGCTTCGTCTTCCTTTTTACATATTCATTTTGAAGGATAGAAGTTTCTTTAAAAATACTACTAAATGTAAGATCAAATCGAAAGATCTTGGAAACTACTGAATCATCAGTTATCAATGCCGAATTACGAGGAACTAAGATGGGAAAAGGAACTTTAAACTGATCAAAATTACTCTTTAATTGCAACCAATATACCATTTCAGCACCGCCACCGATATAAGCGAGATTGGGTAGTATTAATTCTTGATATAAAGGTCGCATAACCACATTAGGACTAAAGCGTTCTGGGAAAGAATCAATCTCCTGTTTCAATTCTTCCTCCGTAAAATATATATTCTGGTGTAAGACTTCATATCGACCGTCTTTATCTTTAACGATACGCTCTCGAAACTCTGGAGTAAGATAAAAAAAGTTACACTCTCGCGCATGCACTTGAGTAGAAAAACCTAAGGACTCAAGTTCTTGAGATCGTTCAGTAATTGCTTTATAGCTCTTTTCATGCACAATATCATCTTCTATAATGGGTTTGAAGATACTCTTCAAGGATCTGTTATCAGCGTCTAGAATAATCAAACCATATGTTTTGAACAAAGCGTGTACAAATACACGCGTAGCTTCTGCTAAAGTTCTTCCCTTATTATAGGCTTCATTAACGATTGATGACAGCTTACAAGAATTATCCGACAGACCAAGTATTCCAGTATACTCACGAATGACTTTGGTCATCGTACTCGTATCCATCATACCGGTACCCGAAACACGCGGAACATCCCAAACCAGTTTCTTACCAAATACTTTCGTATTATTAATCTCCTCAAAGTCATGATCCTCTGATGCCATCCAATATACCGGAACGAAGTTCTTATCTGGAAACTGCGCTTTAAGATCTAAAGCAAGTCGAATTGCAGTTGCAATCTTAAAAATGAAATACAAAGGCCCTGTAAATATATTCAACTGATGCCCCGTCGTAACTGTAAAAGTAGTTTGCTCACCTAAAAGTCGGATATTCTCTTCCACCTTAGGTGCATCATTTAATAAAGATCCATATTGACTTAACAGGGTCTCTACCAAAATATCCCTGTGTGCAAATGTTGATTTTTCATCTATCTGCTTAGCAAAGCCATCATAATCAGGCATATTCCCGTAAAAAGAACGTAAATCTTTATTTCGATCAATATATGCTAAAAGTGTTTTAGAAAAACTATGGGTATCCTTGTAATCAATATATGTAGCCTTCATACGTATTTAGTATTATGGAGCAAAAGTATAGGGTTTTAGTATACAATTTACTAAATATAAAAAAGTATAGCGAAGATTTGACAAAAAAACCTGAACATCTAGATGTCCAGGTTTTTAAAAACTTTAAACCGTTTTAACAAACTTCTCATCGTAGTTCTCGATATCTACGATATAATGGTTTTGTATTAAAAAATCATACAATGGTTTTGCCTCTTCAGATACATACATATTTTTGGTCGTAATGATTGTATTCTCCTTTTTATTCAAATAAGGATAAGCATATAGCTTTACATTCTTACTAAACATACCTGATATATAAGACAATAACTCATTCGTATAATTCTCCTTATTATAGTTTGCTGAATTAAATATATTTCTAAGGTTAGACACATTCGTAGCAATACCTACATTTAGAGGTTTGAATGTCTTTACAAATTCTGCTAAGTGATTATTACGTCTAAAGTTAGAAACCATTACGTTGTTACCCGTAGCACACAACTCTTCCGCCCTATCCGCAAAATATTGTAAATCTTCGTTAGTTAGTTCTAAATCTTCATCCAATACATTACCCATTAACACCTCTATTAGGACTATGATATCTTTATCATTCGCTCCTGTATTCTTCTTAAACTGTTCAACCGCTAGGTTGAATAAGTCAAAGTTAGGTAGAGACTTCTGTCTATATTTAGTACGTAGTACGATGATATTCTTCTTATACAAATAATCCTTAATCTGCGCCGCTTTACCATCAGGTCTAAATATAGCCGCATTAGCGAAACCCTTAGAGATAAGATAAAGATTGAGCAAACGTTCATTTACCCCCTCGAAAGCAGGCCCAGAAACTTTGACCAAATCAATCTCTACCGAACCTATCGATAAATTATCAACAAGCGATTCAATCATTACCTGAGGGTCATTTATATAATAATAAGCAGCGAAAACTAGATTTACCCCCAAGATTCCTAATACCTTGGATTGCAGACGAGTGTCCGAATCTAAAAGACGTACGTGGATAATAATATCATTTACTGGACCATCAACTTCATTTTGAAAGCGAAGACCCAACCAGCCATGAGGATCATTGGTCTTCGTAAAGTTTAAAGTAGTAACAGTATCTGCAAATGCAAAAAAACGCTTATTTTCATACTTCTCCGTATGCAAGCGTTCTGTTAATAAATCAAATTCATGAGACAACATCTTTGTAAGGCGTGTACGACTTACATAACGTCCCGACTCCTCTACCCCGTATATAGCATCAGAGAATGCCATATCATAAGCAGAAATGGTTTTTGCGATAGTTCCTGAAGCAGCTCCAGCCTCAAAAAAATTACGCGCCACCTCTTGTCCAGCTCCAATTTCTGCAAATGTGCCATAGATAGCTGAATCAAGATTAATCTTTAATGCTTTGCGCTTTGTCTCATATATCTCTCTTGCCATACAGCAAAGGTACAAAAATGCCTTAATAAATTCGGAAAGGAAGCCCTTTCAGAAAATAAAATAGGCTTACTCTTACAGTAAGCCTATTTTAGAAAAAGTATAGAACAAAGCTGCAGAGTGCAATGCTTGTCCAATATTATTATTTAAAAGTAACGCTTTGGCCTCTTCTATGCTCATTTCTACGACTTCAATATCCTCCGAGCTATCCAAGTCTTGTTCTTGAACCCTCACCCCTCCCGTCAAAAAATAGGTATAGGTAAGATTTCCGCTGGTAGCAGGATTTGCATATAACTTACATACATATTCTATATGCTCAAAAGCATAACCCGTTTCTTCTAATAATTCGCGCTTTGCAGCAATAGCAGGGTCTTCACCCTCTTCAACTACACCAGCCGGAAGCTCAATAAAAATTTCACCAGCACCATGCCTATATTGCTTCACAAATAGAACGGTATTACGTGTAGTTATACCAATCATATTCACCCATGTAGGATATTCAAGCACATAATATTCATCCTTTATAAATCCATTTGGTAATTGCATCTTATCTACGCGCAATGTAGCCCAAGGTCGTTGAAGAATATACTTAGAGTCTAGGATCGTCCATTTTTTAATCATAACCGAGAAGATAACACCCCCTTATTCCTTTACAATATCCGCCATAATATTGATGACTTTTTCTTCTAATTTTTTAGAAATAGAATCATAGTCAGATACAGTAACAAGATCTTCTTTGACAGAACAATAGAATTTAATTTTAGGTTCAGTACCCGATGGACGTGCCGAAATAACATCTCCATCAACTGTAATAAACTGAAGAACATCAGACTTAGGCAAATCAATAGAAACCTGATCTCCGGATTCTAAATAAGTAATTACCTGATTTTGATAATCTCGAATCTCCTTTACTCTTACGTCGCCCAATATCTTAGGGGCATCAGCACGCAAGTCTATCATCATCTGCTGAATCTCTTCTGCTCCCGCCTTACCCTTCTTAGTCAATGAAATTAATTTTTCATTATAGAAACCATATTTCAAATACAACTCAATCAATACTTCAAAAACTGTCTTTCCTTTGCTCTTGAAATAAGCAGCCATTTCAGCTATAAAGGCACATGAATTAACAGCATCCTTATCACGGACAAGATCACCCACCAAATAACCATAGCTCTCCTCTCCACCTACAAGGTAATTTGCCTTACCTTGTTCTTTTGTAATCACCTCACCGATGAATTTAAACCCAGTTAATGTTTCATACACATTAACATCATAACTTGTACCTATATCTGCAATTAGATTAGAAGTAACGATTGTTTTAACGATATAATCGTTAAGTTTTAATTCTCCTTTTTCTTGCTTAGACGACAGCACATAATAAACCAACAAACTACCGATTTGATTACCATTTAGAAGTTGAAATTCACCCTCCAAATTCTTTACGGCCATGCCTACGCGATCTGCGTCAGGATCCGTCGCCATCACTATATCAGCGTCCAATTCTTGTCCACGGATTTTAGCCATAGACATCGCTTCTTCTTCTTCAGGATTAGGATAGATTACTGTTGGAAAATCACCGTTAGGAGCCGCCTGCTCATCGACCACATGGACATTAGTAAATCCCCACGCAGCAAGCATTTGAGGTACTACAGTAATACCAGTACCATGAATAGGAGAATACACAATCTTCAAATCCTTTTCCGATTCTACAGCTTCGGGATGAATAGAGAGAGCTTTATTTGCCTCAATATATAGTTTGTCAAAATCTTCCTTAACGATAACAATGTTATCCTCATTACGATCAAACTTTATCTCTTTGACAGAAGTAATAGCATTAACCTCATGAATAACATTCTTATCATGAGGAGCAACCAACTGACCTCCATCATTCCAATATGCTTTGTAACCATTATACTCCTTCGGATTATGTGAAGCAGTAAGCATCACACCGCCTTGACATCCAAAATGTCGAACAGCAAAAGAAAGCATAGGTGTGGGTCTCAACTCTTGAAACAGATAAACTTGAATACCATTTGCCGAAAAAACGTCAGCTACCAAATGCCCCAATGACTGCGAATTATTACGACTATCATAAGATACCGCTACCTTCAAAGACTGATTAGGGAACTCCTTTTTTAAATAATTAGCTAACCCTTGCGTAGCTTTACCAATAGTATATTTATTGATACGATTAGAACCAACCCCCATAACACCCCTCAAACCACCTGTACCAAACTCAAGCTCCTTATAGAAAGAGTCTAACAACTCCGTATTCTCATTATTATCCACAAGAGTCTGTACCAAAGCTCTTGTTGTTTCATCATATTCAGACGTCAACCAATTGTCTATACGATTTTGTGTTTCTTTATCGAAAAAACTCATTTTTTGCAGTAAATTTTGACTTGATTATTATAGATTTTGAGATAATCCTAACAAATTTATTATTCCATTCACTAATTAATCGAATATATTACGAAAATACTTATAAGTAAGTATTTCTACACCAATTAATCGATGAAAAAGAGCTTTAAGCATCACAGCTTGCATAAGCTCTATCCAAAACCGTCACATACCAACCTCCATTATATTTTTGAACATGAAAGATCAACGGATGGTCCGCAGTCACTATAACTCTGTAGCTACTCTGTTCCTCATTAGCAATAGTTTTAACCATCGCTTTTGAATACTTTTGAGGCTCAAACTCCCGCTCAAAAGTCACAATAGTGCTCAATTGTTTAGGATGGCTTAGCGTATCGCAATATATTCCGCGCTTACTCCACTTTTCTGTACCACAATCGAAAACGGGTAGTTTTGAATAATTTAATGTTGAAGAATATCCCTTTAACTTAGAATAGTTATAATAAGGAGGTATAGGGTTTAGAAAATCAATACTATCCACTTTAACGAAGGTATCTGACACGCCGGGGCGATAAATAATTTTCAAGCCTAGATCTGGATGAATCATTCGATTAACTTCTCTATTACTTTGCTGCGAATAAGCCTGTATAAAGCCTTGTATTATCCCTGCTAATGTATCCTCATCACTATACATTACACTATCTACTTCTAGTGAGGTAATAGTATCTAATACCTCTTCCGACGAATTCGTTTTTGTCTCCTGATTACAGCTAATTGCTGATAACACAATCATTATAAAGAGTATCCAACTTATACTACGCATATTACTTATTATTATTTCTTATCATTTGTTCTATTACATCCCATCGCTCTGGTTCTATCGCCTCCAAACCATTCATTTGTCCTGCACCTTGCAGCCATTCTCCTCCATCTATTGTAATGACCTCTCCATTAATATATCCTGCATAATCAGACACCAAAAACGCAACCAAATTTGCCAGCTCTTGATGATCGCCCACACGCTTCAGTGGAACCCTATTTTTAAAATCAAATTTTTCTTGGAGGTCACCAGGGAGTAACCTATCCCAAGCACCCTTTGTAGGAAAAGGCCCTGGCGCAATGGCATTATGACGTATGCCATATTTCCCCCATTCAACAGCTAAGGAACGCGTCATCGTCAAAACACCTCCTTTTGCCACCGCTGAAGGAACAACATAACCCGAACCTGTAAAAGCGTATGTTGTTACAATATTTAATACATTAGCCACTTGCTTATTCTCAATCCATCTTTTACCAAATGCCAATGTACAATTAGCTGTACCTTTCAATACGATATCAATGATCGTCGAAAATGCATGAGCGGACAACCGCTCTGTCGGGGAGATAAAATTACCCGCAGCATTATTAATTAATACATCTATCTTACCAAATCGTGATATAGCCGCTTCATATAAAGATTCCACTTCTTCCATATTCCGAATATCACAAGCTATTGCTAAAACGGGATTACCAGTATGATTTTCAATCTCAACTGCCGCAGCCTCCAATACATCAATCTTACGACTCGCAATAACAATATTAGCACCTAATAACGAAAGATAAGTAGACATAGCCTTACCCAAACCTGTGCCGCCGCCAGTTACTACAATAGTCTTTCCTGCTAAAGCATTGTCTCTAAGTGCTCCTCCAATCATAATAATTATGTTTTCTTATGCATCAAATTATCTATTATCGTTTTCATTATTGATCGCGTACTAGGCTTCCACCATTGATCCAAAACCTGCTGAACAACCTCTTTTTGATCTTGAGCAAACAATGCAATCAAATCTTTACGCAAATTAAGCTTTGTAGCTTGCCATGCCCCTTTCTCAAACTGAGTAAATGCCTTAAGTCTATTTACAGCTGCATTCTGAATACGATCGAATGGCACCAAATCATCCACAAGACCTATCTCTTTAGCTTCTTCAGGAGTAAACAACTTACCTGACAATAAAGAGCGATACGCTAAGCCCTCTCCTAGCCAAAATCGATATAATCCAAAAATACTATGAGGAACTATTAACCCAACAGGAACCTCATTTAAACCAATGATATAATCTCCCGAAACCATAATACGATAATCACAGCATAGAGATAATACACAACCGCCAGCAGGGCTATGCCCTGTAATAGCAGCTACTATAGGCTTCGGATAAGAGACCAACTCCTTCAATAACATCATAAAATCAGTCCAAAATAACTCCATCTGCAGCTTGTCATAGGTATACAAGGTTATTAAATCTAAGCCAGAAGAAAAAAAATGCTCTTTACCAGAAAATACAACCCCTTCGATAGACAAATCATCTTTAGATGCTTTCAAAACCGCTAACAATTCCCGAACCATTTCTTGATCGATGGCATTAGAACGACCTTTATCCAATAGAATATGAAGAATATGATCTTCTTGTTTTGTTTTTACATACCCCATAACACCATAAATATAGTAACAAGATAATAATTTAATTATAAATAACTGATCATGCTAATAATCAACACTATTGAACCTCAAAAGTATATACAGTGTGGCATATCCTTCCATACAAATCAAGTCCCTCTATAGTAATCAAATACGTCCCTTTTTCATCCGCTGTATAAAAACTAAAATGGGTTTCGCCACTCATATCTAGTACCAAAGATGGTTCCCAATGTATCAATGTTCTAAGATCCATCATTTGAGCAACACCAGAAACGTCGTACTTAGGAGCATAGAAAACTTTATTCATATGAATACCTTTTGGCTGAATAGCTACTATACCCTTTGGTGTATAATTACGTGTCAATGCATCCCCAGATTTAGAAGTAATGATAAGCAAACCTCCATAACCATTAGATCCATATATAGAAGTATAATTAATACTTCGTAGCACCTCTATACTTTGTACATCTGACACATTGATACTTGATATTTGATCGGCCTCTATGAACATACCATCCAAAACAACTTGCATCGGTACATTACCTCTTGTATTGTAAGGAATACCTCCTTGCCAAGTCACTCCCATCACACGGCCAGCCAAACAAATTTCTAATGATGTACATGTCGACAAGTCTTCTGCCGTAATAATTTGATCAGCATGCCCGGCACCGTTCAAATTACTCGAGTTTTTAACAACCTTAGGCTCTTGCCTAGCACGCACTACAACTTCCTCAATTTGTACGGACTTCTCTTTAAGACCAATTCGCTCCAACTCTGACATGTACTTATTACTATTCTCCATCTCACTCGTATATAGCAAGTTAATATCCCACAACTCATCGGGTTGATTTCTGTTCCTTCCGACAGGGGCCATAATAGGTTTATTATAAACAATATCTATATTCGACTTACCTTTCGTACCGTCTTTAGCTGTAATCAAGTACTTTACACTATCTGGGAACAAAATATTATCAAACCTAAAAAAACCATCATCGTTTGATACTGTATCAATAAAGTTCATATAATTTTGCGTGGAGATCAGTTGAACTTTCGCCCCTGGCTCTGCTTTTGCTCTACCCAATTTCTTCGTATAGCCCGATATCGAAAGCGCCTTCTCTGCTGGATATTTGGTAGGAATGGTTAAATCCAATATAGACCAGTCAATATTTCGCCATCCTTGCGTTAGCATCAGATAATCCATATCCGCTACTTTCAATTCATTATTTTCAAAATAATAACCAGGATTCTCAATATATCCTTTCAAATCGCTACACAACAATAATCCAGATAGAATATTAGGAAGCAAAGCTAAGTTGTCTTGAATCTTTGTCATGTTCAATACAGATGCTGATAATGCAGCAGCCTTCACGGTATCCATACTTAAAGATTTAAGATCAATACGTACTTTTTCGCGATGTCCATATGATTTCTTGTCAGATTTAATTTCCAAATCTAATAAGCTCGAAGGATGATAAATAAAAATTGGACGCTCCGTCAGTGGTACCAATTTACTATTCAGCATAGTAATAGTAATCACTCCACTTGGAAGCATTTGCTTATCAAGAGAGAAGAATAACTCATCCTTATTTACCTTCTGCTTTGAGAGATAGAATACTTTACCGATATGATGAACAACAAAGAAAATATCCTCTCCATTAATCCGGTCTTCGGATACATTTAGTTGAACAAAAATTTTATTAGAATTCTGATTATTAACTTGTAATGCGTAGCCTGAAGTATACACTGGAGGTACCGACACAGCGACCTTAGTACCGTCTTTATCCAAATAATAAGCCTGCAAAGAACTCTCTTTATTCAAAAATAAGGAGCAAGCGCCCATTCCCAAATCATTCGTCATACATCTCGCTAAAGTATCACTACCATTGGTAAAAATCACCTCCACTTGCTCACCTAATCCCCGTCCATTGATAGACTTAATACCCACTGTATTCAGTACACCAGCTAATAATTTTCCTCCCTCGGGTAATATCTCTACATGATTAACAGCCTCCGCATCTCTGACTTTAATAGTTTTTTTTACGATGCGCTTGTCTGGACTAGTAAATTGTAGATTAATAAGGCCATCTTTATATTTGTTGTCTATATTGATACTTATTCTTCCCTGTGCATCACTAGAAAGGCGCTTCCGTTCAAACACTTTATTATTATAAATAAGCTCATAACTAATTTTTTCATTTTGTAGAGGTACACCACTAGCGTACTTAATATCAATTAAATAATCACTACTAGATTTTCCCGGCTGTAATGTAGTATTAGTTACGATGTTATCGCTACGACCATTCACTACCTGCAATGTGCGATCATAGAAATAAAAATCTTCAGCATTGCGCATCCAATTAGTATACGCACGCAATCGATATGACCCCTCTGCAAGAGTATCCGGCAAAACAAAATCACCCAACCCTATACCCATAACCAGCGGAATAATAACAGAATCGACCTTTACACCAGATATATTAATCAAATCTACGTAGGCTATACCACTAAGATTAGAAAACAAATTATAGATACCTATGGTAGCATAGCTTTTAAACCAAATGGACTCGCCAGCAGAATATACATTTTTATCCAATTGTAAATAGAGCTTTTCTTGCGGGTAGGAGGCCGAATAAGTTTCCATTTTTTCTACTAATCGGTCGATAGACTGTGCATTTACAAATGTAATGACCACCAATAAGGCTATTGTCAAAAAGACCCTTATCTTTCTCATGTGTTTATAATTTAGTTAATTACAAAATAAGATTTTTAATATCAAATTCAGCGATTATGTTTAAATAATTTAAGATTTACATTCGACATTGTATATTTGTATATGAATATCTTAATCGTTGGATCAGGCGGTCGCGAATCTGCCTTTGCTTATAAAATAGCTCAAAGCCCTAAATTAACTAACCTCTTCATAGCCCCAGGCAATGCAGGTACAGGACAATATGGAACAAATGTAGACCTAAAAGTGACAGACTTTGATGGAATAGCAGACTTTTCATTAAAAAATAACATCTCTTTAATAGTTGTTGGGCCCGAAGAACCCTTAGTTAAAGGAATACATGACTATTTTCTAGCACGTGAAGATATCAAACACATATCGATCATTGGTCCACAACAATTAGGTGCTCAATTAGAAGGATCAAAAGATTTTTCTAAGGAATTTATGTTTAGACATAATATTCCTACTGCAGCATACAAATCGTTCAACCAAAGTAATCTCGAAGAAGGCCTAACCTACTTAGAAACTCAAAAATTACCAATCGTTCTCAAAGCTGACGGTCTAGCTGCTGGAAAAGGAGTATTAATCTGTGAGACACTAGATGATGCCAAAGCAGAACTTACAGCTATGATTGCAGATGCAAAATTTGGGCAAGCAAGCTCCGTAGTAGTTATTGAAGAATTCTTGAAAGGCATTGAACTGTCGGTTTTCGTTTTAACGGACGGCGAGTCTTATAAAGTATTACCTTCGGCCAAAGATTACAAACGTATCGGAGAAGGCGACACAGGTCTTAATACCGGTGGAATGGGTTCCATTTCTCCAGTTCCTTTTGCAGATGAAGCATTCTTAGCTAAAGTAGAAGAACGCATAATCAAACCAACTGTAGAAGGGCTTAAGAAAGATAATATCCCTTATAAAGGTTTTATATTCATAGGATTAATGAATGTAGAGGGTGAGCCATTCGTGATTGAGTATAATGTACGTATGGGAGATCCAGAGACAGAATCAGTACTCCCTCGTATTGAATCAGACTTAGTAGACTTATTTGAAGGCGTAGCCAATACTACGTTAGCTTCTAAAAGCTACACCGTATCACCTAAAACTGCAGTAACAGTTATGCTAGTATCAGGAGGATATCCTGGAGAGTATGAAAATGGAAAAGTTATTTCTAATATCGAAAATGTCAAAGAATCAATCGTATTCCATGCCGGCACCAAATTTATAGACGGTCAAGTGGTTACAGCAGGAGGTCGCGTCATAGCTGTAACAACGCTACAAGATGATCTTTTCACGGCCTTACAACAAGCTACTGCTGACGCAGGAAGGATATTCTACCCTGGCAAATACTTTAGAACTGATATTGGCTTTGACCTTATATAAAATAGTAATCTGCAAATCAGCGATTTAAAAAAAATACAACAAAAAAACTTTGATGGTACAAATATTGATCTTATATTTGCACCATCAAAGTACAATAAGGCCCGTTCGTCTAGGGGTTAGGACGCAAGATTTTCATTCTTGAAACAGGGGTTCGATTCCCCTACGGGCTACAAAA
>CANRHE010000016.1 GCA_947630335.1 uncultured Sphingobacterium sp. | reverse complement strand
ATAGGTTCAGCTGTACTTATTTCTGCATTTGTTTCCTTGTCCTTAACTCCTATGTTGAATGCTTACATGATGAAAGGGGGAGAGCAAAGAAAGTCTAAGTTTTATATTCGAACGGAGAAATATTTTGTAATGATGAATAAGGAATACGAGGGATCTCTTCGTAGTTTTTTACGTTTCAAATGGCTTAGTACAGTTATTGTAATTCTTTGTTTTGGTTTAATTTACCTTTTCTTTCAATTACTACCCAAAGAAACAGCACCATATGATGACCGAAGTTATATTAGTTTGAGAGCTACTGCGCCTGAGGGAGTATCGTATGATTATATGG
Organism: uncultured Sphingobacterium sp.; assembly: GCA_947630335.1. Taxonomy (GTDB): domain Bacteria; phylum Bacteroidota; class Bacteroidia; order Sphingobacteriales; family Sphingobacteriaceae; genus Sphingobacterium. The sequence continues at coordinate 29,523 of CANRHE010000016.1, read as the reverse complement.
ATCGTTTTATGACAGATTTAACCATGTTAATAAATGATTCTGTCCCAGAGAAAAAAGTAAGTCTTGTGATTACTTCCCCTGGGTTTGGGTCAGCCTCTGCTAATAGTGGTTTTGTACGATTAGGTCTAGTTAACCCTAGTGAACGGTCGCGATCGCAGGAGGAGATAGCGAATTATCTTTCAACGATTACTAAGCAATACTCTGAAGCTCGTGTTGCCGTTTCGCAACAACCAACTATTGCCGTTAATAGAAGAGGAGGTCTACCTATTCAATATGTGATACAAGCACCAAATTTTCAGAAATTAGAAGAGAAGATTCCTGAATTCATGGATGAATTGAGTACTGATAAAAGCTTTTCAATGGTTGATGTTAATTTGAAATTTAATAAGCCAGAGATCTATGTTCATATTGATAGAGAAAAAGCTCAGTCACTAGGTGTTTCTGTATTAGATGTTGCACAAACTTTGCAGATGTCATTGTCAGGACAAAGGTTTGGTTATTTCATGATGAATGGTAAACAATACCAGGTAATGGGACAGTTTGATAGACAAAACCGTGCAACGCCTACCGATCTAACATCTTTATATGTAAAAAATAAGGAAGGTAAATTGATCCAGCTAGATAATATTGTAGAACTTCAAGAGCAAAGCAGTCCTCCACAATTGTTCCACAATAATCGTTACATGTCAGCTACAGTATCTGCAGGATTGGCTCCTGGTTTTAGTATGGCTGATGGTATTGAGGCAATGGATAGGGCCAAAGAAAAAATACTTGATGATACATTTACTACAGATCTTGCTGGAGAGGCAAGAGATTTTATGGAAAGTGGGTCGAATACAACTTTTGCATTTGGATTAGCTGTACTTTTGATTTTCTTAATATTAGCTGCGCAGTTTGAAAGCTTTATTGATCCTATTATTATTTTATTAACTGTTCCGATGGCTGTTGCAGGGGCTTTATTCTCGTTGTGGCTTTTTGGTCAAAGTTGGAATATATTTAGCCAGATCGGTACTATTATGCTTATAGGTCTTGTAACTAAGAATGGTATATTGATTGTAGAGTTTGCTAATCATATGCGAGAGCAAGGCTATGATAAATATGAAGCTGTGGTATTGGCATCTGAAGCACGATTGAGACCTATTTTGATGACTTCATTAGCTATTGCGCTAGGTGCAATGCCTATTGCTTTGTCTATTGGTGCAGCATCGGTGAGTCGAATGGGGATGGGTGTAGTAATTGTGGGAGGAACTTTATTTTCTTTGATTTTGACGCTCTACGTAATCCCTGGTTTTTATTTAATGTTTTCTAAGAAAAGAAAACACCGTCCTGAATTTGATAATATTGATTAATCGTATGAGAACTACTTTTTTTATAACCTTATTCTTATCAATTTTTTGTTTTCCTGTATTTTGTCAGCCTACCTTGTCCATACGTGAAGCCGTCGAAATTGCTTTAAAGAATAATTATGATGTCAAACTTTCTGCTAATGCTGTTGCAATTGCTAAAGAAAATTTGACCTACGGTAATGCAGGTATGTTTCCAATAGTTACAGGTAATTTTAACCAGACAAATAATCGTCAAAATTCAACACAAACTCAACAAAATGGAGAGGTGAGGTCTTTAGATAACGCGAAGAATAATAATATGACTTATGGTGTAAGTCTAGGGTGGACAATTTTTGATGGTTTGGGTATGTTCTCTCGTTATGATACTTTTAAGGAATTACATAAGCAAGGTGAGGTAGCTTTGAAAAGTACCATTTTGCAACGTGTATCTGATGTAATCACTACATATTATTATATTGTTGAGCAACAAAACCTCTTGGCCGCTATTGATTCCAGTATTGTTATTTCCAAAGAGCGTTTAAAAACTGCAGAAAATAGATTTACAATTGGTAAAGCTTCTCGATTAGAGGTATTGAATGTACAAGTTAACTTGAATGCCGATGAATCGAGAAGACTTAGACAAATGGAAACAATCGCTAATCTAAAAACTACGCTAAATAGTTTATTAGTGCGAGAATTAAATACACCTTTTGTTGTTATAAATGAGGTGCTGATTGATGAAGGACTTGTCTTAGAAAACTTATTAGAACAAGCTAGTCATCATAATCCCGATCTTCTTTTTATTAGTATGTCCAAAAGAATTGCAGAATTAGATTTAAAAACTGTTAAAGCTAATCGCTATCCAACAGTTCGTTTAAATGCAGGATATAATTTTTCAGAGTCGGAATCTAGTTTAGGTTTTGTTGCAAAGTCCAACTCCAGAGGGTTAAATTATGGAGTTACTGCTTCAGTAAATATTTTCGATGGTTTTAATCAACGTAGGAACGAACGTATAGCAAAACTCCGTATAGAAAATGTAAATCTTCAAATGGAGCAACAGGCAGTATTCATTGAAAGTGCTATGACGCAAGCTTATCAATCTTATCTAACTAATATTGCTTTATCTCAAATGGAAGAGAAGAATGAAGCTATTGCTAGGCAAAACATGAATATAACGATGGATAAGTTCAAAATAGGAAGTATAAGTGCTGTTGAATTTCGTGATGCACAAGAAAACTATTTAAATTCTATCATAAGATTAAATGCTGCAAAGCTTCAAGCAAAGTTGTCAGAGCTACAATTAAAGGAATTGGTGGGGCAAATAGACTTCTATCAATAACATGTTTATTACACAAACGTTTACGAAATTTTGAACAAACGTTTGCGTTCTTTTTTAATTTTAATATGTAGTTTATAAGAATTATTATTGTATAAGCAATTGGAGGAATATCCTTAAGCTCATAACCATTTATGTCAATATATTGTATTGGTTATCAAAAAAATTAGACTGTTTAGTTTGTTTTAAAATAGGTGATTTTAGAGGGGGCATTTGTCCCCTTTAATTTATCCAAAAATGAAATCCTAAAATACTATGAGTTCAACTAGAAGAGATTTTTTAAAGAATGCTTCATTATTATCGGCAGCGGCACTTTCAGTTCCTGTTTTGAGTACTGAAGCTTTAGCTGCGCCCCGTTTCAATATGTGGGGATATGCGGCACCCAAAATTGATATTGTAAGAGTAGCCGTTATTGGTTTGGGTATGCGTGGGCCTGGTGCAGTAGATCGTTTATCTTATATAGAGGGGGTACAAATTGTTGCTCTTTGTGATAAACATGCTGACCGTGTAGCTAAGTGTCAAAAAATATTGACCAATAAAGGTTTAAAAGAAGCTAAGTCTTATTCAGGTGAAAATGGATGGAAAGAGTTATTGAAAAATGAAGAGGTTGATTTAGTCTACATCTGTACACCATGGGAGTACCATGCGCCAATGTCGATTGAGTCTATGAAAGCAGGTAGTCACGTCGCTTGTGAAGTGCCTATTGGATTGACTGTAAAAGAATGTTGGGATGTCGTTAAAACATCGGAAGAAACAAAAAAGCACTGTATGATGCTTGAAAACTGTTGTTATGATTTCTTTGAAATGTTGACATTAAATATGACTCGTCAAGGTTTATTTGGTGAGATTGTTCATGGTGAAGGAGCTTATATTCACGATTTATTAGATCTTAACTTTAATAAGAACGGCTACGATAATATGTGGCGTCTTAGAGAGAATATTAAGATGAATGGTAATCTATATCCTACACATGGGGTTGGACCAATTGCACAATGTATGAATATCAATGCTGGTGACAGAATGACAAACTTGGTCGCTATGCAAACTGCTGATTTTATGATGGGCGATAAGGCTCGTGAATTGGCTGCTAAAGACTCCTTCTTCCAAGAATTTGTAGGTAAGAGATACCGTGGTAACATGGATACAACTTTAATTAAAACGGAAAAAGGTAAAACAATGATGATCCAACATGATGTTACCTCTCCGCGTCCTTATTCTCGTCTTCACTTGTTAAGTGGTACAAAAGGTTTTGCACAAAAATATCCTATAGAAGGTATCGCTTTTGGTCATAGTTTTGTTAAGCCTGATCAAATGAAAGAATTATATGACAAATATACTCCAGAACTGATTAAGTATATTGGCGAGCAAGCTAAACAAGTTGGTGGACATGGTGGTATGGACTTTATGATGGACTGGAGATTGATCGACTGTCTACGTAATGGATTGCCAATAGATCAACCAGTATATGAAGGTGCTTCTTGGTCTGCTATTGTACCATTAAGTGTGGAGTCTGTTGCTAAAAATAGTAAAAATATTGCAATTCCTGATTTTACACAAGGTGCTTGGAAAACTAATAAACCAGTTGATATTACATTGAATGGTGGAGGAAATACACCTATTAGACCTAAAGTTTCGAAAGATCAATCTAAACAGTTAAATGTTTGATTAAAAAAATAGTTATAGAGCCAACTTTTAAAGTTGGCTCTTTTTATTCAGTATAATAGTCTTATTTTTGTGTAATGATTAAAAAGCCATTTAATATTTTAACAAGATGTTCTGTATATACAGGTTTAATACTTGTCTTAATATCTTGTAAAACAAATAAATCTATTCATACAAATTTAAAAGCTGTTTCAGAAGAAGTTGTGGCTGATCGTTTCTCTCCATCCACGTCTTCTACCGTTAAAACCATAAAAACTAAAGATGGAGTAAAGATGGTTCTGATTGAGGGAGGCGTTTTTACTATGGGTTCAGCCAATTTTAAAGATGCTCAACCTTTGCATGAAGTCGAATTATCTTCTTTTTATATGGATGAACATGAGGTAACGGTGGCGCAGTTTGCTCAGTTTGTTAAAGAAACGGGTTATGTTACTGTTGCCGAGCGAGAATTAAATCCTAAAGATTACCCAGGAGTCGATACTAGTATGCTTGTTCCAGGTTCTGCTGTTTTTGTTGGATGCCATAATGCTCTAGACCTTCATGATCACTTGCAGTGGTGGGATTATAAGATTGGTGCTAGCTGGCGCTCTCCAGAAGGTGAATTATTAGATTTAGAACTACAGGGTAACCTTCCAGTTACTCAAGTGGCTTATGAAGATGCAGAAGCTTATGCAAAATGGGCTGGTAAAAGGTTACCAACAGAAGCAGAATGGGAGTATGCTGCCAAAGCGGGTACTCATACAGATGAGTTATATTATTGGGGAGTAGATAAAACAAATAATGGTAAGTGGTATGCTAACATTTATCAAGGGAATTTTCCAGCTAACAATAGTGCTGAAGATGGTTTTGTAGGGACATCTCCTGTTAAGTCTTTTCCTGCAAATGCCTATGGTCTTTATGATATGGAAGGTAATGTGTGGGAATGGTGTTCGGATTATTATAGACCTGATTATTATCAATATAGTGACAGGCTTAATCCTAAAGGACCTATTAATTCGCATGATCCTTTAGAACCTGCTTTAGTGAAACGAGTACAAAGAGGCGGATCCTTTTTATGTAACGATCAGTATTGCGAACGCTATAAAGCTGGTGCGCGTGGATTAGGAGAAGTGAATAGTCCAACTAATAATGTTGGTTTTCGATGTGTTAAGTCTATCTAAAACTAATTCAAAATTCTATTTATTATATTTCCTGTAAAGTTTATTAATTTTCTTTTTGAGAAATAAATGTATATTTACTAAATAATTTTAGTAAATATGGCATATAAGTTAACTCCAATAAAACTTTTTCCTGCATTAATATCGCTAGCAATTGCTTTGATCATTTGGTTTATTATACCTACCCCTGAAGGAGTAAGTGATAATGCTTGGCACTTGTTAGCTATTTTTGTTGGGACAATAGTAGCCATTATTAGTAAAGCCATGTCTATTGGGGCATTATCGATAGTAGCTATCGCTGTAGTGGCAATTACTCGTGTAACTAATCCTGATGATGCGTCTAAGGCTTTAGCAGATTCACTGAGTGGTTTTTCCAATGACTTGATATGGTTGATTGGTGCATCTGTAATGATTTCTACTAGTCTTAGTAAGACTGGTCTTGGCGCTAGAATTGGTTATTTTTTGATATCACTAGTCGGCAAAAAGACATTAGGTATTGCTTATGCTTTAGGTATAGCTGAACTATTATTAGCACCAGTAACCCCAAGTAATACAGCTCGAGGAGGTGGAATTATACATCCCATCATGCGATCTATTTCTGACAGCTTTGATTCTAAACCTGTGCCTGGATCTACAGGTAAAATTGGACGTTATTTAGCATTGGTTAATTATAATTTTAATCCGATTACCTCAGCAATGTTTATTACTGCTACAGCACCCAACCCATTAATTGTGAGTTTGATTCTTGACGGTTCAGGTTTTAAATTGACTTGGGGTATGTGGGCCGTTGCAGCATTGGTACCGGGGTTGGTTTCTATTATTATAATTCCTTTGGTTATTTATTTTATGTATCCTCCGGAGATAAAGGAAACGCCCAATGCACCTGTGTATGCTAAGCAGAAACTCGATGAGTTAGGTGTAATTTCAAAGCCTGAGAAAATTACACTTTTCGTGTTCATTTTATTATTATTACTGTGGGCAGGTATTCCCTCTATGATTTTTGGTCCAGTATTTAGTGTTCCTACTACTGCTGCTGCTTTTTTAGGGTTAAGTATCCTTTTAATTACAGGTGTACTTAATTGGGATGACATTTTAGGAAATAAGGGAGCTTGGGATACGATTACTTGGTTTGCCGCTTTAGTAATGATGGCGAGTTTTCTTGGAAAATTGGGTTTAGTAAGTTGGTTAGCTCAAACTGTAGGTTCTGGTATTGATGATTTAGGATTAGGTTGGATTGCTTCAACTTTAATATTACTTTTAGTGTATGTCTATTCTCATTATTTTTTCGCAAGTACTACAGCTCATATTACAGCGATGTTTAGTGCATTTTTAGTTGCAGGAATAGCCTTGCAAGCACCACCAGTATTGTGGGCATTAATTTTAGGATTTTCATCCTCATTGATGATGTCAATTACGCATTATGGTACGGGTACAGCACCAATTATTTTTGGATCCGGTTATACTACATTAGGAGAATGGTGGAAAACAGGCTTAGTGACAAGTATAGTCAATTTGATAATTTGGATTTTTATAGGCGGTTTGTGGTGGAAGTTTTTAGGTTATTGGTAAGTAACTAAGGAACAGTACCAGCTATTATGAATAACTATATGATATAAAAAAAGCTCTCCATTTAGGAGAGCTTTTTTGTGATCAAAATATTATTGAGCATTTAAGAACATAGATTTTTTCTTAACAAGCTCTCTAAAGTAAGGATCTTGAAGATCTTTTATAAAACGAATAGTTTCACCAGTAGATTTCATTTCTGGTCCTAATTGTTTGTCAACTTCAGGGAACTTAGAGAACGAGAATACTGGTTCTTTGATAGCCCATCCCGTTACTTTACGTTCAATTTTAAAGTCTTTCAATTTATTTACACCTAACATTACTTTTGTAGCAATATTAATGTAAGGAACATCGTAAGCTTTAGCTATAAATGGAACAGTACGTGAAGCTCTTGGATTGGCTTCAATTACATATACATCTTCATCTTTAATAGCAAATTGAATGTTAAGTAACCCTTTTACATTCAGTGCTTTGGCTAATTTTATGGAGTACTCTTCCATTTTATCTTGTACGTTTTGAGACAAGCTGAACGGAGGTAATACAGCAGACGAGTCACCAGAGTGGATACCTGCAGGCTCAATATGCTCCATCATACCAATGATATGAACATCTTCACCATCGCATATTGAATCTGATTCTGATTCTTCAGCTCTATCTAAGAAGTGATCTATTAATACTCTGTTTCCAGGTAAGTTTTTCAATAATTTAACTACTGCTTTCTCTAAATCCTCATCATTGATGACAATACTCATTCCTTGCCCTCCTAATACGTATGAAGGACGTACTAGAACAGGGTAACCCACTTCATTAGCTACTTTTATTGCTTCTTCAGCAGATTCAGCTACACCATACTTAGGGTATGGAATATCTAATGATTTCAATAAATCAGAGAAACGTCCACGATCTTCTGCTAAGTCCATGTTAGTAAAGGAAGTACCAATTATTTTGACACCTAAAGCTTCAAGGCGTTCCGCCATTTTAAGCGCAGTTTGACCTCCTAATTGTACAATTACCCCTTCCGGTTTTTCTAATTCTATGATTTCGCGAACATGTTCCCAAAAAACAGGCTCAAAGTATAGTTTGTCTGCCATGTTGAAATCAGTAGAAACTGTTTCAGGGTTACAATTAACCATAATGGCTTCATAACCACATTCTTTAGCAGCTAATAATCCATGGACACATGAATAATCAAATTCAATTCCTTGTCCAATACGGTTCGGTCCTGAACCTAAAACAATAATTTTCTTCTTGTCCGATACTATAGATTCGTTTTCAGATTCAAAAGTAGAGTAGTAGTAAGGCGTGTGTGCAGGGAATTCGGCAGCACAAGTGTCTACCATTTTGTATACACGGTTTATACCTAACGCTTTACGACGTTCATAAACTTCGTCTTCTGTAACATTACCTAATAACCACGCGATTTGTTCATCTGAATAACCTTTTTGTTTCAACGTGATAAAGAAATCCGTAGGTATATTATTCAATTGGTAGCGACGTAATTCTTGTTCTAAGTGTACTAATTCTTGAATTTGTACTAAAAACCACTTATCAATTAGTGTTGCTTTACGAATTGACTCTAATGGAACACCAAGCTCAAACGCATCTTTTATATGGAATAAGCGATCTGCACTTGGATGCTCCAAGCTATACATGATCTCTTCTAAATTGCGTGATTGACGACCATCAGCTCCTAAACCAGCACGACCAGTTTCTAAAGATTGTGCCGCTTTTTGTAAAGCTTCAATGAATGTACGACCAATTGCCATAACTTCACCTACAGCCTTCATTTGAAGACCTAGTTCTTTGTTTGCACCTTTGAATTTGTCAAAGTTAAAACGTGGAACCTTAACGATTACATAGTCTAGTGTCGGTTCAAAATATGCAGAGGTTGTTTTAGTAATTTGATTTTGTAATTCATCTAAATTGTAACCTATTGCTAGTTTAGCAGCAATTTTAGCGATAGGATAACCTGTGGCTTTCGATGCTAAAGCTGACGAACGTGATACACGAGGGTTAATTTCAATAGCTATAATTGTTTCATCCTCTGGGTTTACAGAGAATTGTACATTACAACCACCCGCAAAATTACCTATAGAGCGCATCATTTTGATTGCTTGATTACGCATATCTTGGTAACATTTGTCAGATAAAGTCATACTTGGAGCTACAGTGATAGAGTCACCTGTATGAATACCCATCGGATCAAAGTTTTCAATAGTACATATGATAATAACATTATCATTTTTGTCACGTAACAACTCCAATTCATATTCTTTCCATCCTAAGACAGCTTGCTCAACTAATACTTCATGTGTTGGGGATGCGTGTAGACCTCTGTTCAATGCAGCATCGAAATCTTCTTTTTTATGAACGAATCCACCACCAGTACCAGCAAGGGTGTATGAAGGACGAATTACTAGAGGGAAACCAATTTCTTGAGCCGCTTCTTTACCTTCTAAAAATGAATTAGCTATTTTTGATGGTGCTACTCCGACGCCGATATCAATCATTAATTGACGAAATTCTTCACGATTTTCAGTTTTTTCAATCGCTGCAACATCCACACCAATTACTTGAACATTATATTTTTCCCAAATTCCAAGATTAGATGCTTCAATACATAAATTTAAAGCTGTCTGCCCGCCCATTGTTGGAAGAACGGCATCTATTTGTTGTTCTTTAAGAATTTGCTCGATACTTTCGCAAGTAAGAGGTAATAAATAAACATTATCTGCAACAACATTGTCAGTCATAATTGTAGCAGGATTCGAATTGATAATTGAAACCTTGATGCCTTCTTCTTTTAAAGATAGAGCAGCTTGGGATCCCGAATAATCAAATTCACACGCTTGTCCGATTACAATAGGACCAGAACCTATAATTAATACGGAGTTGATGGATGTGTTTCTAGGCATTATTTATTAAATCAAAAGTGTTAAAATGCAATTTTTTTAAATGCTGATAAAGCTTCGAAATGCCTTATAAAAGAGTAGTATTCCGACTGCTTTGTCGGAGTGCAAAGTTATGTTATTTATTTGATAAAATAAAATATCATTTTCTAAATGATTAGTAATACTTTGATATTCTTATTGGTTTTCTTTTAATATTTCTATAGAAAAATAGGAATAATGTATTCTTTTAGAAGATAAATAAATAGAATAGCCATCTTTAGTATACTAGAGATGGCTTTAGTTAATTATTGTATGTTTTTAATTTTTTACAATTTCAACATTTACTGTAATGGATATGTTTGGAGCAACAGCAGGAACTCCTGTAGGTAGTAGGTCGTTGTAATTAATTCCGTAATCAAAACGATTAATTGTTGTCGTTGCTGTAAAACCTGCTCTTGTTTTTCCCCATGGATCTGTAATTATACCACCGTTTTGTTTCACTTGAAAAGTTATTTTCTTAGTTACATCACGAATTGTTAAATCTCCGGTTAATGTATACTTACCATTTTTCCCTTTTAAAATAGCATTTGCTAATTTCATTTTAGGAAATTTTTCAGCGCTGAAAAAATCATCTGATTTTAAATGATTATCACGCATTTCTATTCGAGTATCTATACTGTTAACATCAATAGAAAAATTTACTATGGCATCATTGAAATTATTATCAGTTTTGGAATCAACAGTCCCCTCTAATTGCTTAAATTGACCGTCAACAAAAGCAATACCTAAATGTTTAACCTCAAAACGAGCATTAGTATGAGCTGGGTCTACAGACCATTTTACCTGAGCAGTTGCAATATTTGTAAATAAGATTAACGCAACCAATACTTTAAAAAATGTTTTCATATATTTCTTTGTTTTATTTTCTATTACAAAGTTACAGTATTTGTTAATCATAAAACTTAATCTACATTAAGAAAAGAATCAAAGGCATAAAAAATAAAAGGTGTTCTGATTAAAGAACACCTTTTATTCTAGTTCACTCTTCCAGGATATATTTCTAATGCATTTTCTAAGCACAAAAGAGCCTTTTTAAGGTCTTCTTGATTTAAAACATAGGCTAGTCTTACTTCATTAGTTCCGACGCCTTGAGTGCTATAGAATCCTGTTGCAGGCGCCATCATTACTGTTTCATTATTAAATGAAAAGTCTTCTAGCATCCACTGGCAGAATTTATCAGCATTATCGATGGGTAGTTTGGCCACTACATAGAACGCACCTCCTGGATTAGGACAATAGACACCTTCAATCTTATTTAATCCTTCCACAAGTGTATCTCTACGGGCTGTATACTCTTTAGATACCGCTTCAAAATAAGAATCTGGGGTATCTACAGCAGCCTCACCAGCAATTTGACCTTCTAAGGAAGGACTTAGTCGGGCTTGAGCAAATTTTAATGCTGTTTGATATAGAGCTTTGTTTTTTGTAATCAAACAACCTATACGAGCTCCACATGCAGAGTATCTTTTAGATACAGTATCCAAAATTATCACATTGTCTTCAAGACCTTCTAAATGCATTGGCGAAATAAACTCTCTTCCATCATAGCAGAACTCTCTATAAGCTTCATCTGATAATAGATATAAGTCATGTTTAATACATAGTTCTCTTAAAGCTTCGAGTTCTTCTCTAGAGTATAAATAACCAGTTGGATTATTAGGGTTACATATAGCTATTGCTTTAGTTTTTTGTGTTATTAGTTTTTCAAACTCCGCAATAGGGGGTAATGCAAACCCATTATCTATATAAGACATGATAGGCTTAACAACAACATCAGCAGCACACGCAAATCCATTATAGTTGGCATAAAAAGGCTCAGGTATGATAATTTCTTCTCCAGGATTTAAACAAGATTGCATGGCAATAGTAATGGCTTCTGACCCACCATTTGTTACCAAAATATCTGATGGTTCAATATTATATCCTAGTTTATTATAATATTCTGTTAATTTATTACGATAAGATGCTGTTCCTTCTGATGGTGTATAAGCCCAAACTTTAAAGTCAATGTTTTTGAGTGCATTTAACATTACCTCAGGCGTTTCAATATCTGGTTGTCCAATGTTTAAATGATATATTTTCTTTCCTTCTTTTTTTGCTTTGTCCGCAAATGGTGTTAGCTTACGGATAGGTGAAGCAGGCATATTCAGTCCTTTGTTAGAAATTTTAGGCATATTATTCTATTTTTTTATAAAAATTAAGGTAATGCAAATATACAAAAAGTTAATATTAAAAAAGCCGTATTGATGTGTATTCAATACGGCTTTTAGTATTCTAATGAATTAATATTTGTTATTCAACGTTACCCTTGATAGTCAATGTTTTGATAGGAGTTTTTGTGTTTGACTTGACTGTAAAAGATTTTGTAAATGGTCCCTTAGCAGCCGCATTATAGGTTACTTTTATTTTCCCTGAATCTCCAGGTTTTACTGGGTTTTTAGTAAATTCAGCTACCGAACATCCACATGATGGGGCTACTTCCATAATTATAATGGGAGCGTCTCCAGTATTTGAAAATGAAAATTCGAAAGATGCTGGTTTATTATATTGAATAGTCCCGAAATCATGAGTCTCTTTTTCAAATTTAAATTCAGGAGCCATTATAGTCATTGCTGTGAATGAAATAAATGCTACTATTACAGTCGCCAATCCTAATAATTTCTTCATAATATGAACTTCTTTATTTGTTTTAAATCAATAGATATATCAAAATTAAAGCTTTATCCTTTAATCGGAGACTTTATAAGCCTAAACCACAATAATTTTACATAATATAATTAATTTTTATTAGATTATTCCTTCTTTAAGTAAGTCTTGAATATGTATTATTCCTGCATATTCACCGTTTTTAGTGACTAAAAGTTGACTTATATTGTTTTCTCTCATAGTTTGAAGTGCATTCACTGCTAGTTGAGAAGCTTCAATCTGTTTTGGTGATGTAGACATGATGTCTTTTGCTTGAAGTTGTGATAGGTCATCATAGTTTTCTAACATTCGACGAATATCTCCGTCGGTAATTATCCCTATAATGTCATTGTTATCCATGACAGCAGTTGCTCCTAAGCGGTGTTGTGTTATGGTAATAATAGATTGTCTTATACTTTCTGATGATGATACTACTGGAGTTCCGTTAGCATCAGACAAATCCTCTACCTTAAGATATAATTGTTTGCCAAGCGCACCGCCTGGGTGATACTTTGCAAAATCTCTGTCCGTAAATTGTCTAGCAGTTTGGAGGCAAACTGCTAAAGCATCTCCCATGGCTAGCTGGGCAGTAGTACTTGTTGTGGGAGCCAAATTGTTTGGACAAGCTTCTTTGTCAACCGTGGTATCTAAAATGAAATCTGCTTTTTCAGCAAGAAAAGATTTTGTATTTCCAACTATTGCTACCAACGTATTATTTGTTTGTTTTAAAAATGGAACTAGTACTTTTATCTCTGGCGTATTTCCACTTTTTGATATGGCTATTATTAAATCATGTTCTTGAATTATACCTAAATCTCCATGTATTGCATCTGCTGCATGCATGAATATAGATGGGGTTCCAGTTGAATTTAGCGTTGCAACTATTTTCTGAGCAATAATCGCGCTTTTCCCTATTCCTGTAACAATTACTCGTCCTGATAAGCTAGTTATTAAGTTAACTACTTGAGCAAAATCATCATCGATTTTTGTCGACATTTGTAATAAAGCTTCAGATTCTAACTTAATTACGTTAATAGCTTCTTTTTTAATATCTAAATTGTTTTTCACAGAAATTCTCCTTATTTTTATAATAGTTTTACAAAAATAAGTTTTTTAAACTTTATTAAGTAAAGTGACTAGCTAATTTTGTTACTGCGCAGATGGAAATAGAAAAATCGTTATACGATAATCTTCAAAGTTTTTTTGGTTTTGATGCATTCAAAGGAGATCAAGAAGCCATTATTACGAATATTTTAAACAAGAAAGATACGTTTGTTATCATGCCTACAGGGGGTGGTAAATCAATTTGTTATCAATTACCAGCTTTAATGAGTGAGGGTACTGCAATAGTAATATCTCCATTAATTGCTCTTATGAAAAATCAGGTCGATCAATTAAGAGCTTTTGGCGGTACAGATAGTATTGCTCATTTTTTAAACTCTTCTTTAACCAAAGGAGAAATTGCGCGTGTTAAAGAAGACGTTACTGCAGGGAAAACTAAATTGTTATATGTAGCTCCTGAGTCGTTGTCAAAAGAGGATAATGTGCAGTTTTTGCGAAGTATAATGGTCTCTTTTGTTGCGGTCGATGAGGCGCACTGTATTTCGGAATGGGGGCATGACTTTAGACCGGAATACCGTAAAATACGCTCGATAATAAATGAGATCGGAGATGATATTCCGATTATTGCATTGACTGCTACAGCTACTCCCAAGGTACAATCTGATATTCGAAAGAATCTACAAATGAATGATGCAACATTATTCAAATCATCATTTAATCGTTCTAACTTGTTTTATGAAGTTAAGTCTAAGAAAAATGTAGTTAAAGAAATTGTCAAGTTTATCAAGAATAATGCGGGTAAGACTGGAATTATTTATTGCTTGAGTCGTAAAAAGGTAGAAGAAATTGCAGAGGTTCTTAATATTAATGGTATTAAAGCATTGCCTTATCATGCGGGATTAGATGCTAAAACTCGAGCTGAAACTCAAGATAAGTTTTTGATGGAGGACGTAGAAGTTATTGTCGCTACTATTGCTTTTGGAATGGGAATTGACAAACCGGATGTTCGTTATGTTATTCACCACGATATTCCGAAATCTATGGAAGGATATTATCAAGAGACGGGTCGTGCTGGTCGTGATGGTGGTGAAGGGGTTTGTTTAGCATTCTATTCTAAGAAAGATGTCGATAAATTGACAAAATTCATGAAGGATAAGCCAGTCTCAGAAAGAGAAATAGGAACGCAAATTCTGAAAGAAGTTATTGATTATTCAGAATCCTCGGTTTGTCGTAGAAAACAAATTCTACATTACTTTGGTGAGAAGTTCGATGAGACAGGATGTAACAATATGTGTGACAATTGTCGATCTGCTAAAACATATTTCGAAGCTGAAGGCGATTTATTGAAAGTATTGGGCTTCATTAAGCAAGAAGGCAATAAATTTGATGATCATCATATTATCAATGTTTTTTTAGGACAGAACAATCAACCTATTTCTTCTTATAAGCATGATACCCATAATCTATTTGGATATGGAAAGGAATTAGGGCTTAATTATTGGAATTCATTACTTCGACAAGCCGAGTTGTCCGACTTTATAAAGAAAGATATCGATCATTATGGTTTGCTAGCACTGACAGAAGATGGTATTAAATATATTAATAACCCTTATGCTATCAAATATGTATTAAATAGACCATTAGAAAATAGTGATGAAGATAGTATTGATGATGCAGGACCAAGCTCAGGAGCATTAGATACTGAATTGTTAAAAATGCTGAAAGATCAGCGTAAGAAAATAGCAAAACAAAAATCATTACCTCCATTTGTAATCTTTCAAGATCCTGCTTTGGATGAGATGTGTACGCACTATCCAGTTACAATTGATGAATTAAAACAAATTCACGGTGTTGGGTCTGGAAAGGCCATCAAATTTGGTGCTTCTTTTGTAGAGCTTATTAAAAATTACGTCGAAGAGAAAGGAATCGATAGAGCACAGGATTTGGTTGTAAAAAGTACAGCTAATCGTTCAGCATTGAAGGTGAGTATCATTCAAAATATAGATAGAAAAATTGGTTTAGATGATATTGCTTCATCTAAAGGAATAAGTTATGAAGATTTACTTAAGGAAGTAGAGTCTATTGTATATTCTGGTACAAAAATTAATATAGGGTATTTTGTTGACGAAATGATTGATCAAGATAGGCAAGATGAAGTATTTGATTACTTTAAGTCTGCTGAAGTTGATTCTATTAAATTGGCTTTGGCAGAATTGGGAGAGGAAGATTATACCTACGAGGATATTCAATTGATGCGAATTAAATTTTTATCAGAATTAGGAAATTAATATATGATTAACAAATATTTACCAGAAATAAAAAATGGTGCTTCGGATAATTTCTTTTTATTGGCAGGTCCTTGCGCAATAGAAGGAGAAGAAATAGCACTTCGTATTGCTGAGAGAATAGTCAAAATAACAGATAAATTAAATATTCCGTATATATTTAAAGGCTCTTATCGTAAGGCAAACCGATCCCGAGTAGATTCATTTACGGGAATAGGTGATGAAAAGGCACTAAAAGTTTTAGAGAAGGTAGGAAAAGAATTTGGTATTCCTACGGTAACCGATATACATGAAAGTCATGAAGCGGCATTGGCTGCAGCTTATGTTGATGTATTGCAGATACCCGCATTTTTATGTAGACAGACAGAATTATTAGTTGCGGCAGCACAGACAGGAAAAGTCGTAAATATTAAAAAGGGACAGTTCCTATCTGCAGAGTCTATGAGTTTTGCTGTAGATAAAGTAAAAGATTCTGGTAATGATAAGGTCTTTCTAACAGATAGAGGAAATTCATTTGGTTATCAAGATTTGATAGTTGATTTTAGAGGTATACCCGTTATGCGTTCTTTTAATGTGCCTACTATTATGGATTGTACGCATTCATTACAACAACCGAATCAGACTTCAGGTGTAACTGGAGGAAAACCAGAATTAATTGAGACCATTGCTAAGGCTGCAATTGCTGTAGGAGCTGATGGTTTATTTATTGAAACACATCCAGATCCTGCTAATGCTAAGTCTGATGGTGCTAATATGTTACAGCTTGATCTTTTAGAGCCCTTATTGGAAAAATTAGTTCGTATACGAGAAGCTATTAAATAGTCGTCTCTTGATATTACCTAGACAGAATAGCCCTTATCAAAAAAGATAAGGGCTATTCTGTCTAGGTAGTTTTTCCAAAGATGAAACAGTCCAATTATTCTATTTATTTCATGTATTTGTACTTGTTTTATAATAATTTGTTTTTTTTTCCTAAAAAACAGTTATTTTACATCGGAAAAACATTATTGACCAAAATTTGATGGAACAAGCAATCTCTACTATCTCCAGTTACGTATGGAGTGATTTTTTTATTTACTTCTGTTTATCTATAGGACTATATTTTTCAATTCGTACTGGCTTTTTGCAAGTTAGATATTTGAAAGATATGACTCGTTTATTGTTTAAAAAAAAACAAACTGATGAAGGGATTTCCTCTTTTCAAGCATTTGCACTTGCTATTTCAGGGCGCGTAGGTACAGGCAATATAGTAGGAGTAGCTACAGCCATTTATATGGGAGGACCTGGAGCAATTTTTTGGATGTGGGTGATCGCTTTCTTGGGATCTTCATCCGCATTTGTGGAGTCAACTTTGGCGCAAGTATATAAGCAGAAAGACGGTAATGAATTTAGAGGTGGACCAGCTTATTATATTGAAAAAGGGCTTGGTGTTAAATGGTATGCTATACTATTTGCATTAATCACCATTGTAAGTACTGGATTTTTGTTGCCTGGTGTTCAGAGTAATGCTATCAGTAGTAATATTTCCAATGCATTCAATATGAGTAATCATGATATTATCATTGGCAGTTTGGAGTTTTCTTTTAGCTGGATTGGTTTTATTATTGTTGTTTTGCTGAGTATGATTATTATTGGAGGTGTTAAGCGATTGGGGCAAGCATCTGAATTCATTGTCCCTTTTATGGCAGGAGCCTATATTTTGATGGCATTAATTATTATTGGTGCTAATTTTAAGCATATACCTGCCGTTTTTGAATTAATAATTAGCTCCGCATTTAGTTTAAATTCAACTTTTGCTGGGGTCGTTGGAATGGCCATCGCTTGGGGTGTAAAAAGAGGAATTTATTCTAATGAGGCTGGACAGGGTACGGCTCCTCATGCTGCTGCTGCCGCCGATGTACAGCATCCTGCTCAACAAGGTTTGGTACAAGCTTTCTCGGTATATGTAGATACCTTATTTGTTTGTACTGCTACAGCGTTCATGATATTATTTACAGGTATGTATAATGTTGCAGGTGAGTTTAATGCACAAGGAGAAGTCACGAGTTATATTGTTCATAATGTGGGTAATATGAAAGCGGAAGGCTTTACGCAAGCTGCAGTTTCTCATCAGTTTCCAGGCTTTGGTAATCAATTTGTAGCAATTGCTTTATTTTTCTTTGCATTTACTACAATAATGGCCTACTATTATTATGCCGAGACAAACATTGCTTATATATTTAAGAATAAGAGCAAAATAGTTTTTATTTGGATATTGAGAGTTGTATTTTTGTTGGCAACATATTTCGGAACAGTGAAGACCGCTAAAGAAGCCTGGGATTTAGGAGATATAGGAGTAGGATTGATGGCCTGGGTCAATTTAATTGCAATATTACTCCTTAGTAAGACAGCATTAAAAGTCTGGAAAGATTATGTTACAAAACGGAAATCGGGTATTTTAGATCCCCATTTTGATCCAGAATCGTTA
Organism: uncultured Sphingobacterium sp.; assembly: GCA_947630335.1. Lineage (GTDB taxonomy): Bacteria > Bacteroidota > Bacteroidia > Sphingobacteriales > Sphingobacteriaceae > Sphingobacterium. The sequence goes on along the minus strand of CANRHE010000016.1, from coordinate 11,033 downwards.
GGTATTAAAAATGCTGACTTTTGGAAGGGTGGTAAATAAAAATAGAAGTCATCATTAACACATGACTTTAATTATACAAAACACTAATTTCTTATAAGACGAAATTAGTGTTTTGTTATTTTATGTAGCGAGTATTATAATGAAGAAAGATTTAAATAGAGTTGGAAGTTTTTGGGCCTTGCTGCCTTTGATATTATTTGTTATTATTTACTTTTCATTTTCTATTTTATTGGGGGATTTTTATGCAGTCCCCATCTTAGTAGTATTTGTGTTTGCACTATTCGTAGCCTTCCTTCAATATCCCAAAAAATCATTTACTGATAAGTTGAGTCATTTTTCTAAAGGCTCCGGAGATCCTAATATTTTGGTGATGATTCTCATATTCTTGTTAGCAGGAGCCTTTGCTAGTTTGTCAAATGCTATTGGATCTATCTCATCTACAATTAATTTTGCACTCACATACATTTCTTCCAGTTATATTATTTCTGGTTTATTTTTAATTTCTTGTTTCGTTTCTACCTCTATGGGTACATCTGTTGGTACCATAGTAGCTTTGGCTCCTATTGCAGTTGGTTTTGAACAGTATATGCCTGGTGCTACTGCACTTGCATTAGCTGCAGTCATAGGAGGATCCATGTTTGGAGACAACCTCTCATTTATTTCGGACACTACGATAGCTGCTACGAGAACTCAAGATGTGGGTATGAAAGAAAAATTTAAAGTTAACTTTCTAATTGTGATGCCCGTAGCAATTATAGTATTTATTATTTATTATTTCTTAGGTTCCTCATTAGTTGGTGATAATGCTATTATAAATATAGGTACTTATGACATTGTTAAGATTGTACCCTACATTGTAGTGTTTGTATTGGCTTTGGCGGGACTACAGGTCGTTTGGACTTTAGGCATAGGTATTGTAATAGCTTTGAGTATTGGACTTATACAAGGAAGTATTAGTTTTCTAGATAGTATTCAGGCTATCAATACTGGATTTATGGGGATGTTTGAATTGAGTATCCTTTGTTTAATAATTGGGGGAGTGGTGGGGATTATTCGCTTTAATGGCGGCGTTGATTATTTATTGAATATAATTTTACGTCATATTGATTCAAAAAAAGGAGCTGAAGTTGGTATTGCAATATTAACAGCTTTAGTTAATTTCTCTTTAGCAAATAATACTATCACTATTGTCATTGTTGGTCCTCTTGCTAAGGATATCTCTAATCGGTTTAATTTAGTTCCTAAACGGGTAGCTAGTATTATGGATACTGTTTCTTGTTTTGTACAAGGGCTTATTCCTTATGGGGCACAGATACTAGCTGCTCTAGCTGCAACTACTTTAGTGGTAAATGGGGTGTCAAGTAAACCTACAATTAGTCCAGTTGATATTATCCAATATTTATACTACCCATTGTTGACAGGCGTTGCCACTATGCTTTTTATTCTACTTAGAAAGTCTAAAAATTAGTTTTATGTATATCTAAAAAAATAAGGTCTGATTTAATAAATCAGACCTTATTTTTTTAGATATCTTTTATTTAATGTTTGAAGTGACGTACACCAGTAGTCACCATAGCTATTCCTTTTTCATTAGCCATATCAATTGATAATTGATCCTTAATGGAACCACCTGGTTGTATTATTGCTGCAATTCCATTTTCACCAGCTATTTCCACACAGTCAGGAAAAGGGAAGAATGCATCAGAAGCCATAGAAGAACCATTTAAGTCGAAACCAAATGATTTTGCTTTTTCAATTGCTTGTTTTAAAGCATCTACACGTGAAGTTTGACCAACACCTGAAGCTATTAAAGTCCCATTTTTAGCAAAAACAATAGTGTTAGATTTTGTATGTTTTACAATTTTGTTTGCGAAGTATAAATCTTTAAATTGATCTTCAGTAGGAGTAACATTAGTTACAGAAGTCATTTGATCTGGACCTTCAACCGTATTGTCTTTGTCTTGTAAAATGACACCATTCAATAAAGTTTTGAATTGCTCAGAAGGTAACTTCACTTCTTTACGAACTAAAATAATTCTGTTTTTCTTTTCTGTTAATATCGCTACAGCCTCACTCGAATACGAAGGTGCAATTAATACCTCGAAGAATAATTTATTAATTTCAGCTGCTGTTTCACCATCCACTTCACGGTTAGTGATTAATACACCACCGAAAGCTGAAACAGGATCGCATGCTAAGGCATCTAACCAAGCTTGTTTTACCGTGTCTCTAGAAGCTACACCACATGCGTTTGTATGTTTTAGAATTGCGAAAGTAGGTTCATCGAATTCATCAATAATTGATACTGCTGCATCGACATCTACTAAGTTGTTGTAGGATAGTTCTTTACCGTTTAATTTATCGAACATGGCTTCTAAGTCCCCGAAAAACACTCCTCTTTGGTGAGGATTTTCTCCATAACGTAAAACTTGAGCTTTTTGTTCAGACATTTTGAATACTTCAATAGGATCTTCTTGATTAAAATAATTGAAGATTGCCGTATCATAATGTGAAGAAGTATTAAATGCACGTTTAGCAAAAGATTTACGTTGACTTAAGAAAGTACTTCCTTCTTGTGCTGCAAGTATTTGTTCTAATTCAACATAATCATTTTTAGAAGAAATAATTACTACATCGTTGAAGTTCTTCGCTGCTGCGCGAATCAAAGAAATGCCTCCAATATCGATTTTTTCAATAATATCTTGCTCTGACGCGCCTGAAGCAACTGTTTCTTCAAAAGGATAAAGATCCACTATTACTAAATCAATTTCAGGAATATTGTACTCTTCTATTTGTTGTTTGTCTTCGGCTAATGGACGGCGAGAAAGGATACCCCCAAATACATTAGGGTGTAATGTTTTAACTCGACCACCTAAAATTGAAGGATAGCCAGTTAAATCTTCTACACGTTCTACGTCAATACCTAAGTCACGGATAAAAGCTTCCGTACCGCCTGTAGAGTAGAAAGTTACACCGTACTTATTCAAAAGTTGGATTAATGGAGCAAGGTTGTCTTTATAATAAACAGACACCAAAGCGTTTTTGATCTTAACAGGATGATTCATTTTGAGTTGTTTGAAGGGGCAAATGTACGTAATTTAACTTTTAATATGTACTTAAATTATGCTTTATTATTAGGTAAGGTGAGTAATAAAAAAAGCGTCTTTAAAAGACGCTTTTAATTGTATTTCTTGATTATGCCTTCAATCACTTTAGGATAATGAAGGTGTTCTAATTGTTGTCCGTTGAACTTGAGTATTTCTAGTGTATCACCCGTTTCTACTTTAAATTTTCCTTGATAAATTATTTCACCTTCGTCGAAGTTCTCGTTCACAAAGTGTATTGTAATACCATGCTCATCATCTCCTGCATCTAACACAGCTTGGTGCACGCGATCGCCATACATCCCTTTTCCTCCATGTTTGGGTAATAAACTTGGATGTATATTAATTATTTTATTTGGAAATGCTTTCAATATATTTTCAGGTATTAGCCATAAGAATCCTGCTAGTACGACTAAGTCAATATCTAATCTTTTTAGTAAATCTACAATTTCATCAGTATGATAGAAGCTTTGTCTATCAAAGATATGCGAGGGGATTTCAAAATTATCAGCCCTTTGTAGAACATAGGCATCTGAATTATTACTCAAAATCAACGCCACTTCAGCATCCTCAGAATATTTGAAGTGTTCCATTATTTTTTGAGCATTTGATCCTGAACCTGAAGCAAAAATTGCGATACGTTTTTTCACTGTGTTAATGATGTTATAAATGTAACCAGTCAAATATAAAGAATATAGTCTTTAGTTGTGTTAATTCTATAATAAACTTGCTTGCACTCCTAATCAATCTATTTTTTGTTTAACACTTTTTCGAAAATTTGCTCACTAATACTATCGACTGAATGAGCAGAATTGGAAAGAACAACAATTGCAGATTTTAAATCAGGAACAATAGCAATGAAAGATGAACTTCCTCCCGTACCTCCATTGTGCCAATAACAGATGAGGTCATTTGTCATATTCATATGCCATCCTAGCCCAATATCAGTATTTGGCGGAGTGAAAAATGTAAATTGACGCGTTAATGCCATAGCATTTTCCAATTCATTCTCTGGCATTTTAAATTGATATTGTACAAAGCGTAGCAAATCTGATAATGAAGATTTGAGAGAGCCTGCCCCAGCTAAAGCTTGAAAGTCCCAAGCAGGAGTGTTTTCACCATTTTTATTGTAGGTGTTTACAAGTTTTTGGATTTTGGGATCTATTTTTTCTACCGTGTTACCTAAATTAAGAGGGATTGTAATTATTTCTTTTATATTCTGAGCGTATGTCTTCTTAGTAATAGTCGATAAGATATCACCTAACAATCCATAACCTAAGTTGCTGTACTCATAATTTTCTCCTGGTTCACTATTAATTTGGATGTTTTTTAATAAGGAATATAAATCTTTTCGTGTATAGGATGAATAAGGATTCGTGGAAGTGAAATTATTGGATTGTTCTAAGTTAGTAGGTAGTCTTGGCAAACCTGATGTATGATTGGCTAATTGTTTGAATGTGATTTTATGCAGATGAGTATTTGTCTTTAGGGAGTCAGGTAAATAGTTAATGATGCTATCGTCTAATGATAAAATGTTTTTTTCAACTAAGTCTGCTAATAATACTGCTGTAAATATCTTTGATATGGATCCAATTTCGTATATAGAAGTTGGATTAGGTAAAGAATTCTTATCGCCTTTTACAGTCTCACCATAAAAAAAAGAGTTCACTTTATTATTGCGAATAATTCCTATTGCTAAAGAAGCTGTATTAACATTTGTTAAATACGTTTTTGCGATTGAATCAATATATTGATCAATCGTAGATGTTTTAACAACATTTGGAATGATATATTTTTCAACAGTTTCTACAAAGGGCTCTTCCTTCAATATTAAAGTACTGAAATGAAAACTGCTATCTACAGCTAATTGTAAATAGCACTTTTTACTTTGGAATTCAATATTATATCCGATCAGCGTATTATCTTGTGTTACTTGTTTCGCATCTTTAATTGTTCCGAATTTATAGAAATAATTTAATACATTCTTAAAGTCATTAAGTGGTATCTGTTCTTTGAATTTTTCATTCCCCAATGCATAGATTGAATCGGTTTGCTTGGTATTGAAAAAGTATTCTAAACGATTATAGACTAATCTATTTTCTGATACTTCTTGCGCGTAACTACAAAGAAAATACAAAGCGAACAAAAGTGTTGTCGTTATTTTTTGAATCATGCCGCAAAATTACGAAATGATAATACTATAATCCAATGGTTTGTTTAAGTCTTGTATAACCAGCTTTACTAATGTTTACTTTATCGCCATTTAATAATAAAGCTTTGTAACTTTCTTTTTCCATAGGTTCAATTTTCACCAGTTGATCTACTTTTACAATGAAAGAACGATGTACGCGAACAAATTGCTTAGGATCTAATTGTTTTTCGAAGGATGCCATTGTTTTGTTTTTTAAGAACATACCATCCTTGGTGTGTATTTTTACATAATCATCATAAGCTTCCAAATAGATTATCTGTTGAGCTGGTATTAATTTTATTTGAGTTCCATTTTTGACTACTATACGCTCTAAGATTTCTTCTTCCATATCTTCTTTAAGAGTCTCTAAAGTTTTTTGAGGTTGTTTATTTTGGAATAGCGTCCTGAATTTTTGTAAACCCTGTAAAAAACGCTCCTCAGGTATAGGTTTGAGTAAATAATCTACAGCAGATTTTTCGAAGGCTTTGATTGCATGCTCCTCAAAAGCAGTAGTAAAAATAATATGTGGTGTTTTATCTAATATTTCAAGCATTTCGAAGCCTGTAAGTTTAGGCATCTGAATATCTAAAAAAACTAAGTCTGGATTAAATGTTTGTATGGCTTTTGCTCCTTCAAAACCATCCCCACACTCTGCTACGACCTCTATATCACTTTCTTTTTCTAAGTAACTTTTGATAATCATACGAGCTAATGGCTCATCATCTATTACTATTGCTTTAATCATATTGCGGTATGTTTATTGTTGCTGTAAATTGTTTTTCGTTTTTACGTATTTGTATCAGATCTGTTCGTGTATATAATAGAAAAAGTCGACGTTGGATACTTGTTAATCCAAAGCCTGTACCCTTATTATTATAAAATTGATCTTCATCATACGGATTGCTAATAGAAATACTTAACATTTTGTTATGGAGTTTAATCACTGTTTCTATCATGACATCGCCAGTAATATTATATAACCCATGTTTTATTGCATTCTCCATAAGGGGCTGAATAATCATGACTGGAACTTTAGTGTTTAATATCGTTTCATCATATTCAAATGTCGTATTAAGTCTATGCCCAAATCTAATTTTTTCAATTTCTAAATACAGCTCAAGATGTTTTATTTCATCGGAGAGCAAAATTAATTGAGTATCGTCTTTTCTTAAAGTTCCACGTAAAAAATCAGATAGTTGAAAGGTCATTTTCTTTGCTAGTTCTGGTTGAATTCCTATTAATGCAATAATTGAATTTAAGCTATTGAATAGGAAGTGAGGCTGTAATTGCTGCCTTAAGTTATATAGCTCTGCTTCACGAACCAACATTTCGGATTCCTCTTTTCTTTTTTTGTTTTGTATATATTCTTCTTGAATATTCCAAAATATATTTATGATCATGATACAAGTTAATAACAAGAAATTGATTATAAACTTGTAAGGCATGCTTTGATAAAAATGTTGAATAGACTGGATGTCAAAAAATTGAACCAATACAAAAAGAGATATACCTATACTCATTAATGTTAGTGTGGTACATATAAGTACAATCTTTAGATATTGGTTTTTTCTAGGCATATAAAACTGCATAGAACTAAATATAATATAGCAACAAGCGGTGATGGATAATGCTCCAATAAGAGGTTCGTGTATATTGGGTTTTAAAGGTCTGTATTCCCACCATAATAAAAGGTAAGAAACAATAAAGTATAAAATAAAAATAATCCAGGAGCTAACATGGATAAGGCTATTTTTTGATTTTATTTTGAAAGCTTCCTTAGCCATTTCCCTTAACTATTTTTAATGGTTACATTCCCAAATATTGAAGTTCCCGTTACATAAACTTTTTTATTATCATCAAAAGCATGGTTTATGATTACTCGTCGATCATCTGTTTCACTTAATATTGAGGATATGGATGAATTTACTATCCAATGCGGAGGAACAATAATTTTAGTACTTCCAAATAAAGAAAATACATCAACTACTATAGGTTGATGTACGTCTGCCTGCAACAAGTTGACTTGTGTACTTCCAAACACATTCGTAATTGTACCTCCTAAGAAATTTTTACTGATGACTACTTTTTTTGTATTCCCAAAAATAGCATCCACCTTCAAATAATTTTCAGCATGATATCCTGAATTATCCTGTGGTCTTTGTGTATTGCTTTCTTGATCTATATGCGTATAGGAAGTTTCATTACTGTCTATTTCGACGATATCAATTACACGCTTATCCCAGTCGAATTCATCCGTTGGATGTTTAGGCGGATCTTGAGGAGGCGAGGGGATTTCTACAGCTTTACGATTACGATTGATTATATAAATACCAATAATAATAGCTAAAACAGGAATAAGAACCTTACCCGTAGAGAAATGTAACCATTCTTTGAGCAAAAAAATAGAACCTATAGCTGTAAGTATTACAGAAGATTTTTTTTCGAATCTAGAGTTGATACCAATAACTAGACCTATAATTATTAGAATCATCTCCCAACCAAATAACCATCTTGGTAAGAAATATCCGAAATCTAGATTTTTTATCAGTAAAAATACACCAAAAAGAATGATAATCGATCCTACTGTAGTAGAACTTTTATTATTGCTTTTAGGTACAAATGGTTTTTGTTGTTTATTGTTGCTTGTTTTCATTATTTCTAACATTATTTACATCAAATGTAAAATGTATTAAGTGCATTATAAATCTTATTTAGGCGTACGAATTTACTTTCTCGGTAAATAGACTTATTTCCTCGGTGAAAATAATACACTTGAAGCATAAAATTGATATTGATCTTAAAATAAATATATTTTTTTAATAAAATTTGCTTGTTTAAAATAAAATACTATATATTTATGACATTAAAAATAGTTTTTAAACTTAAATATTTAAACAAGACTAATGGGAGATTTTGAAAACAAAGAGCGTGAAGAAGTATTTTCAAAAAAGGTGAGAGCTGGAAAACGTACTTATTTTTTTGATGTAAAGGCTACACGATCTAACGATTACTATGTGACTATTACAGAGAGTAAAAAGCGTTTTGAGGATGGTCAGTTTATTAAACATAAAATTTTCTTGTATAAAGAAGATTTTGAGAAATTTGCAGAGGGTTTGACAGATGTGGTAGATTACATTAAATCTAACCAAGAGGTTGTCGAAAAAAGATATGAACCAGGTCAAGAAGAATCATCTTACGAAAGTAGAGGAGAGTATATTGAAAAGGATAATTTCACTTTTTAATAATTGATTCTTTAAATAATATTGCAAGCCATCTCTCGTCAGGTGGCTTTTTTGTGTTACATAGTTATGTTACATTATTGCTGTGCCAAAATAAAAAGGTATGCTTATTTTAGCAAAATAAATTTAATATAAAAGATGAAAAAAACATTTGGAGGACTATTTGCTGTTGGGTTATTCATTGCCGCATTATCTTCTCAAGCACAGACCAAATATCTGAATTTTGAACAGTCTTGGGGACGTGAGTATTCTATTACTAAGCCTATTAATAAATACATAGGATGGGCAGATAATGAACATTATTTAGAGTTAGACAATACAGACAAAAAAACATATCGTGTCAACGTAAAGAACGGTAGTCGAAGTCTGTATACTCCTGAGCCTAAAAATGATGTGCAAGTTTTTATAAAGGATAACGATATCTTTATTAAATATGGACAAGGTGAGGCGCAACAATTAACTAATTCACCAACTGTCTCTGAACAAAATCCTACATTATCTCCGGATGGTAAGTTTGTTGCTTTTACTAGAGCAAGTAATTTATACGCTGTAAATGTAAGCAATCGTAAAGAAATTCAATATACGAATGATGGTACGGATGTTATATACAATGGATGGTCTTCATGGGTATATTACGAAGAAATTTTGGGTCGTGCGACGAATTACAAAGCTTTTTGGTGGGCGCCCGATAGTAAGCAAATTGCTTTTATGCGATTCGATGATACTAAAGTACCTATGTTCCCGATTTATGTTTCGAAAGGACAAAATGGGTATTTAGAAGAAACTCGTTACCCAAAGGCTGGTCAAGATAATCCAGAGGTTAAATTAGGTTTTGTTAAAGTGGAAGGATCACCAATTGTATGGGCTGATTTTAATGAAAAGACCGATCAATATTTTGGACAACCCTATTGGAGCTATAATAGTGAATCTATCATGGTTCAATGGATGAATCGTGACCAAAATAATCTAAAATTCTTTGCTGTAAATCCATTGACGGGTTCAAAAAAAGAAATATATGATGAGAAGCAGCCAACGTGGATTAATTTAGATCACGATGAGCGTATTACTTATCTTGGAGATAATAAACATTATATCCTTAAATCGGATAAAACAGGATGGGCTCACTATTATTTATATTCCTTAGATGGTAAGTTGTTGAATCCAATTACTTCAGGGGATTGGCAAGTAACTTCATTGGCTAAAATTGATGAGAAGAATAAAGTAATATATTTTACCGCTCGTAAAGAAAATTCGGCTACCAATGATTTATACCGTGTTGATTATACCGGAAAAAACTTGAAACGTTTAACTTTTGGAGACTATACGCATGAAGTGACTATGTCACCAGACGGTAGCTATTTTATTACTAATTATTCTAATGTTAGTACGCCTAATAAAATAGCATTAGTGAATAATAATGGTAAAGTTGTTAGAGAGTTAGCAAATTCAAAATCTCAAGATTTTGATAACTATAAATTCGGAAAAACGGAGTATATAACTATCAAATCTGACGACGGTAAATTTGATTTACCCGTGGTGATTACTTACCCTACTGATTTTGATCCATCTAAAAAGTATCCAGTAGTCATGAATATTTATGGCGGACCGGATGCCGGCACAGTGAAGAACTCTTGGAAATCTTCTTCTTCTAGCCCTTATGGAGGTATGTCACAATATTGGGCTAATGAAGGGGTTATTCAAATCGCTTGTGATCATCGTGCATCTGGACATTTTGGAAAGCAAGGTGTCGCTTGGATGCATCGTAATTTAGGTAATTGGGAATTAGTAGACTATATTACTATTGCGAAATGGTTGAAGTCATTGCCTTATGTAGCTGATAATAAATTATTAATCACGGGACATAGTTATGGTGGATATATGACTTGTTTGGCATTAACAAAAGGTGCTGATTACTTTGATTTCGGTATAGCAGGTGCTCCTGTGACAAGTTGGGAGTTATATGATACACATTATACTGAGCGTTGGATGGATACACCACAAGATAATCCTGACGGATATAAAAATGGTTCCGTATTGAATTATGTTGACAAATATAAAGGGGGATTAAGATTATTGCATGGCGATATGGATGATAATGTTCATATTCAAAACTCTATTCAATTAGTAGATGTTCTTACAGATAGAAATGTACCCTTTGAATTTATGATTTATCCAGGAAGTAGACACGGTTGGAATCGCAGTAAGTTGAAATATGATTTTCGCGAAAGAGCACGCTTTTATTATCAAAATTTGTTAGAGAAGCCATTACCTCAGGAGTTTGATAAATTTTAATAATGCTAAATTTTATTCAAACAAATGCTCTTCAAAGAAAGGGCATTTGTTTGAATAAAAATGCTTTGTTTTAATATTAAAATAATAGTACGAATCGTTAAAATATCATTGTCTTAATCCGAAAATTATTTCATCTTTGTACTATTATCAATCAATATGTTAGAATTCTTAAAGAATAGTACCTTTCGTGCAAACGATGTGTTTTTT
>CANRHE010000015.1 GCA_947630335.1 uncultured Sphingobacterium sp. | reverse complement strand
ATTTGATAGTCCTCGTCGTTGACAATTCCCATAATACGATGGCGTGTAGTTTGTGCTTTAGAGGTGATGATTGACATCTTTTCACCCACTAAAGCATTCATTAGAGTAGACTTACCTGCATTTGGTTTACCTATGATACTTACGAATCCAGCTTTGTGCGACATTATTTTCCTTTTTATTTGTTTTACAAAGAAACAAATAATATCTTTGTGCTCCAATTAAGGGGGATAATAATATTTGTTTTCTTAGTTTTAAGAGCAAATAATTGACATATTACACTATAATGCGGGATGGAGCAGTGGTAGCTCGTCGGGCTCATAACCCGAAGGTCATCAGTTCGAGTCTGGTTCCCGCTACTAATTTTACTAAGCGTGATGCTTAGTCTTAATGACACTACAATGCGGGGTGGAGCAGTGGTAGCTCGTCGGGCTCATAACCCGAAGGTCATCAGTTCGAGTCTGGTCCCCGCTACTAATTTTACTAAGCGCGATGCTTAGTCTTAATGACACTACAATGCGGGATGGAGCAGTGGTAGCTCGTCGGGCTCATAACCCGAAGGTCATCAGTTCGAGTCTGGTTCCCGCTACTAATTTTACTAAGCGTGATGCTTAGTCTTAATGACACTACAATGCGGGGTGGAGCAGTGGTAGCTCGTCGGGCTCATAACCCGAAGGTCATCAGTTCGAGTCTGGTCCCCGCTACTAATTCTAATCATCAAAGCTTCCTTTTGGAGGCTTTTGTTGTTTTAAGCCATTTTTTACTCCTTTTTTTAGACATTCTATTTTTTTTGATCCCTTTAGGTATATGAATATATATCCTGCCAAAGCGTTATTGATCTCATTATCGCCTAAATTTCTTTATTTTTCGTGTTGATTATCAGTCGATTGTGCTGTTTATGATGTATTATAATTGCTATTGCAACATTTTGTAAGTGTTTGGTTATTAGGTGAATGTGATATTGCGCAAACGATTTCGTTATGTTTCGGTTATAAAACAGTTGTCAATTGAACTATATTGCAGCTACTAATTTATGGTGAAAAATATATACGTATTACTTCATGAGAAAAATATCAACAAAATCTTTTTTTGTAGGTAAAAATTATATCGGAACCACAGGGTTAATGCTTGCTTTCTTACTACCTAATCTTGGAGCAATTGCAAATCCTGTTTCGAATAATATTCTACAGCACTCCGTTATTCAAGAAACGGTACAGGGGGCAGTTACTACAGATGGTTCGCCTTTGGCTGGTGTTACTGTAAGTGTAAAAGGTCGATCAGCTAATGCTATTACAGATAGCAATGGTCGTTACAGTATCAAAGCTTCAAAAGGGGAGACTCTCGTTTTCTCAATTATCGGTTATGAAACTGTTGAGGTAGTAGTCAATGGTACTACTGTCAATGCGAATTTGAAGGAGTCTAAAGACGAAATTGAAGAGGTTGTAGTTGTTGCCTTTGGTAAACAAAAGAAGGTGAATATGACTGGAGCCGTTTCTTCTATCTCTTCTAAGCAATTGGCAGAGCGTCCTGTTACCTCTATGCAGAATGCATTGCAAGGTGTGGCTCCTGGTATTACGGTATTAAGTCGCCCAGGCGAAGTTGCTAAAGGTAGTGCTAGCGCTGGTGCTATCACGGTTCGTGGTCGTACGAATCTAGGTTCACCAAGTCCAATGTTTATTATTGATGGAATTCCAGCTACTTCTGCTGAGTTTTCGGCTTTAAGTCCTAATGATATCGCAAGTATGTCTGTATTGAAAGATGCGGCTTCTGCTTCATTATACGGTTCTCGTGCAGCTAATGGTGTTATTCTTGTGACTACCAAAGGCGGTGGAGGTGATCGTGCTGTAGTAGGATTTAGCGCCAATTACGGATTACAAAGCGCAACTTATTTGCCAGATTTTGCCAATTCAGTAGATTATATCACTCTATACAACCGTGCTAGACGTAATGGTGGTATGGCTGATTTGTTTACGCCAGAGCAAATTCAAATGTATAAAGACGGCTCTAATCCCGACTTGTATCCAAATTCGGATTGGTACAAAGAGGTGTTAAAAAGTACAGCGCCACAAAAAGATATTTCGGTGAATATTACGGCACCAGGTAAAGTAACCAAGTATTACTTGGGCTTGAATTACTTTGATCAAGAGTCTATTGCTCCAGGTCGTTCACAAAAACGTATCAGCTCAAAGTTTAATACTACTACAGAGGTCGTAAAGGATATCTTAAAGATTGGAAGTAACTGGTCTTTCTTAAAACAAGATTATGATCGCGTAGGAGCTGGCCTGAATTGGGTTGAAATGGCACGTGCTTTACCGCTTACGGTCATTAGACAATCAGACGGTTCATGGGGCTCGATTTCCAATGGCGTAGCCAATGCGACATTAGCGGGTAACAATCAACTTCGCGCTATTACCGAAGGTGGACGTGGCAACAACCGTGATAATTATTTCCAAGGTTCCTTCAATGGATCATTAACGCCATTGAAAGGATTGTCTATTGACGGTTTGGTATCCTTAAAATATACAAACACGAATTCTTTTGATTTTATTAATCGTACAAATCCTGTTATTAACTTCTTAACAAAAGAAGAAATGACAAATACAGCTAATAAAGTCAATGAAATGAAAGAGTATTGGGGCAAGCGTGAGGAATTGTTAATACAAGGAACTATTAACTATGAGCGCACATTTGCACAACATTACGGTAAAGTAACAGTAGGTTCGTCGCAAGAGTCTAATACCTATCGCGAAGCTTTCTTAGGTCGTAAGAATTTTGTGAGTAATGATTTAACGACTATTGGTACAGGATCATCTTTGCCATCCGATATCAGTAGTGATGGAAATGGGTTAGCCAACCGTACAAGACAAGATGAATGGGCTATTCGTTCATTCTTTGGTCGTTTTAACTATGTATACAACGATAAGTATATGTTTGAGGCCAATGCACGTATGGATTATTCATCACGTTTTGCTCCAGGCTACCGTGAAGCGATATTCCCATCGTTCTCTGCAGGATGGAATATTGACAGAGAGTCGTTTATGGATAATGTAACTTGGGTGGATGCCTTAAAATTAAGAGGATCTTGGGGAGCATTAGGTAATCAAGATGCAGTACCATTAGATAATTATCTAAATACAATAAGAATCCGTTCAGATTATAATTTTGAGGGTGTTGCTGTAGATGGGGCTCAACAAAATGTTCCAACAAACTACTACGCAAAATGGGAAAAGGTATACATGAGCAACGTAGGTGTCGATGGTACGGTGTTGAATGGTAAACTAAACTTTACCTTAGATTATTTTATAAAAGATTCAAGAGGAATTTTATTACAACCAACAACTTCAGCTTATTATGGATGGCCTACTGCCGCTGTAGAAAACCAAGGACAAGTACGTAATAAAGGTCTGGAAGTGATGTTGACGTATAACGGTGCCATTGGTGATGACTTCAAATACTCAGTGTCAGGTAATATGTCTTACATCAAGAATAAAATTGTAAGCTTAGGTAATTCTCCAGAAACTATTAGTGGCTTATTTATCAACCGTATAAATGGATCCGTAGGTGATTTTTATGGCTATAAATCAGCGGGTATATTTACCTCACAAGAGGAGATCAACAACTCGCCAGATCAAACTGTATTTGGAAAACCAGTGGTAGGGGATGTTAAATATGTCGATGTGAACGGGGACGGTGTACTAACTACGGCTGATCGTACCGTACTAGGTAATGATGTTCCTTGGGTTAACTATGGCTTCAATCTGAGAGGTTCTTACAAAAACTTTGACTTAGATATCTTAACGTATGGTGTCGCAAAGGTTAAAACCTATATGCAAGATGATGCGGTACAACCTTTCTTTAATAATGGTAACGTAAAGACCAATTGGTTAAATAACGGATGGACCGAAGAAAATAATAGAGCTGACGCAGACTTTCCACGTATCACTTTACCAGGAGTAGCTCCTCAAAACTATGTTACATCTGATTTTTGGTTATTTAATGCAGCTTATTTCCGTATTAAGGCTATTACATTAGGGTATACTTTCCCAGCAGCTTCTATATCTAAAATAGGTATGTCACAGTTGCGTGTGTTTGCTTCATCCAATAACCCTTTCACCATATTAGCTGATAAGCGTTTAGGTGATTTCGATCCAGAGACGGGTTCTGGACGTACTGGATATCCAGGAATTAAGACATTTTCATTAGGAGTTACAGCTCGTTTTTAATCAGTTAATAGAATAATAAGATGAAAAAAATTATATATTTTGCACTGGCAAGCAGTTTACTTTTAGGTTCTTGTCAAAAAGATTTTTTAGACCGTTACCCTCAAAATTCAATTCCAGAAACTGTTTTTTGGGAGACTCCAAATGATGTATATATGGCGGTGAATGCAATTTATGCTACTTTACCAGGTGAAGGTATCATTTTTAATGATGCTGCTGCCGATATTGCACATGGTCAATATGGCTGGGAAAGTTTCGCTACGTCTGTATCTTCGGGTAATGTACAAACAACATTAAATGCGGGCTGGAATTTTGAAACTATTCGTAAAACTAATTATTTCCTTGAAAATGTAGATAAGGCGACAATGGATGAGGCCTTACGTACACGTTATATTGCTGAGGTACGTTTCTTGCGTGCGATGGATTATGCTGAAAAGGTGAATAAGTTTGGTGATGTCGCTTTGATTACTTCGGTTTTAACAAATCAAGACGCCTTCAAATTAGGACGTAATCCGAAAGAAGAAGTTGCTGCTTGGGTTATAAAAGAATTGAAAGAAGTTAGTGAAATTTTACCTGTTTCTTACGGCGGTGGAGTAGGGTATGAAAAAGGACGCATTACCAAAGGAGCAGCTTTAGCTCTGAAAGCACGCTTTGAATTACAACAAAACAACTTTGCAGCAGCAGCTGTAACAGCGAAAGAAGTGATGGGACTTGGTTATCAATTATTCAACTCTCCAAAAAATGACCCAGCATATAATATTGATGACTATTCTAAATTTGTTGATTTCGCATCAAAAGCCGATTCTTTACGCTTTATTAAAGCACTAAGAAGCTATGAAGAAATTTTTTATGCGGAGAATAAAGGAAATTCGGAAGTGATTTTAGATAGACAATATATCAAACAATCGCAACCAAACTTCTTCAACACGTATCTTCCTGAAGGTGGTCTTAAAGGTTGGAGTTCGGTAACACCAACACAAACTTTAGTCAACGCATATCAATCATTTTTAACGGGTGATGCAGTAGCAATACCTTCGAATGAAGAGAGAGCAAAGCTTTACAAAGAGAATAAAGCGGAGTTTGTGAAAGAGTACAAAAACCGTGATCCACGTTTTTATGCTACAGTTTTGTTTGAAACAGCTCCTTGGTCAGCAGCAACAACGGCTAAAAATTATGTTTTTAAATGGACGCCAGGAAGTGCTAACATGTCGAAGACGGGTTATAACTTTAGAAAGCTAGTGGACCCAGTAGCGATGCGCGAGAATTTGGCAAACTACTCGAATATCATTTTGATTCGCTATGCTGAGATTTTATTAACATTTGCAGAAGCTCAAAATGAAGTATCTGGGCCATCGGCAGAAATTTATGCTGCTTTGGATCAAATTCGTGAGCGTGCAGGTATGCCGAAGGTGGATCAAACAAAATACGGTACTAAGGAAACTTTGCGTCAATTTATACGTAATGAACGCGTAGTCGAACTTGCTTTAGAGGGATCACGTTATATGGATATTCGTCGTTGGAATATCGCACCAGAGGTGATGACAACAATATATGACTTGAATAATGGTATCGCTCAAACCCGTATATGGGATAACAAGCTGATGTTAATGCCAATACCACAAAAAGAAATAGATAATGCGCATGGCGTTTTAAAGCAAAACCCTGGTTACTAAATTTATATTATTATTTGATTTTTAAAAAGGAGATTATCTTGGATAATCTCCTTTTTAATAGGTAATTAAATCGACAAAATAAAATTATGCTTTTTTAAATCTTATATTTGTCAGACATAACCACAAGAATAACCCATGAAAAACTTTATTATTTTAATTGTACTGCTTCTTGCTTTTCAAACCCATGCGCAGCAAATTTATCCTATACCTCAGCGTATGGAATCACAAGGAAAAGTTCCTTATGCAGGGGTGAGATCATCCTTGCCTGATTTATCTCTTTATCATAACAAATCAGGTATTAAACTTAAGGAGTCCATACAAAAAGGTGTACCTGCTGAAGGCTATTCCTTAACAATTACTCCTAAGCAAATTCATATTGTATATTCTACAGAAAGAGGTAGGTTTTATGCACTAAAGACTTTGGTCCAACTATTGAATCAAGCGCAATTGGTTGGTGAGCTACCTTTGGTAAAGATCACGGATAGTCCTGACATTCCTTTTAGAGGGACTGTTGAGGGTTTTTATGGTCAACCTTGGAGCCATGTGGATCGTATAGCTCAACTTCGTTTTTATGGCGATTGGAAATTGAATACCTACATCTATGGACCTAAAGACGATCCATACCATTCTTCACCAAAATGGCGTGAGCCCTATCCTGCAGCTGAGGCCGCGCGCTTAAGCGAATTAGTACAAGAGGCAAAAGAAAATCATGTTGATTTTTACTGGGCCATTCATCCCGGATTAGATATCAAATGGAATAAAGCTGACAGTACGGCTGTATTACACAAATTCGAATGGATGTACGACTTAGGCGTACGCCATTTTGCAGTGTTCTTTGATGATATCTCGGGTGAAGGTACAAAAGCAGAAAAGCAAGCAGGATTATTAAACTATTTACAAAAAGAATTTATTGATAAAAGAAAAGATGTCGGTGCATTAATCATGTGTCCTACAGAATATAACAAAGGATGGTCTAACCCTAAGGAAGGTACTTATTTGGATATTCTTGGTGACCAACTCGATCCGCGTATACACGTGATGTGGACTGGTAATACCGTGATTCATGATATTACCTTAGAAGGTCAACAATGGGTCAACAAGAGAATAAAACGCCCTTCGTTTGTATGGTGGAATTTCCCGGTAAGTGATTATGTACGTAATCACCTCTTATTAGGTGAAGCGTATGGATTAGATAAAAATGCTAAATTAGAAATGGCAGGATTTGTATCGAATCCTATGGATAAACCAGAGGCATCTAAAGTAGCTATTTTTTCTATCGCTAATTATGCGTGGAACTTAAAGGCCTATGACCCTGCCAAGACCTGGGAAGATGTAATTGATTTGCTTTATCCTGACATGGCTAAATCATATAAACTATTTTCTTCTCATAATACTGATCCTGGACCTAGTTATCATCAATACCGAAGAGCGGAATCGCAAAAAATTGCTGCTATATTAGAGAAGCAAACTAATTCACTTATTGAAGGTAAAAGCACTGTTTTAGCTTCAAGTGATATAGAACTATTGCGAAATGAATTTTTAGCATTCATTTCTTCTGCTGATGAGATATTGTCAAATTCTAATTATGGTACCTTGATTACTGAGATTAGACCATGGCTACAGTACTTTGCCGTTGAGGGACAAGCTGCATTAGTATTATTGTCCATGAATCAAGAACAAAATCCAGATAAGTTGTATACGCTCTTTGGACAATTTCAGCTTTTACGGGACCAAATGATCGCTATCGATCAAAAAGAAAATCGCAACCCTTACCAACCTGGGATAGTAACAGCAAGTCGCTATGTATTGCCATGGATTGAGCAATCTAATATTTACTATCATACCTTATTGAAGTCTGAAGGCTATCCAGTAAAAGATGCTGTCAATCAACCTAAGGCCTCTATGTACACAAATATAGAGATGCTACGCTCTTTACCGATTCAAAACGATGTGTGGACAGGAAACAGACCTTTCCAAGTATTGAAATTAGGTAAGATGTTGGAATTTATTCCGTTTAAGCCACAGGATTATGTGGGTGTGGAAATTACTTCGTCTTCAAGAGTGCGCGAGGTACGCTATAAATTAGATAAGAAAGTAGAGGGATTTGAAGTACAATATAGTGCAGACGGCAAAACGTGGGTGACCAAAAAAGATCCTCAAATTAAATATGTCCGTTTAATCAATAATTCTAATCAAACTACCGCTGTTAAAATAGAGCAATTTGAAGTGATTTTTGAATAATCATTAGTAAAACTTGATAAGAAGGGTTGTCTCACACAGGTGTAGACAACCCTTTTTTATTTACTTCGATATACGACTAGTAGTAACCTTTTATGACTGTGCTTTGAATTTGCTTCTTAATACAGTTTGTTTAGCTTGTACAATGATACATAGTAACGACGTATACTATGCGGACTTCATTCGAATATTATACGGGTCCATCCGAATGAAGTCCGTATGATGTCCGAATGAAGTCCGTATAAAGTCCGTACTATAATAGAACTATTAAGCTCGTTGTGTCGATGATAGTGATAAGATTAAAAGGGGGGCAGGGCCTTGAAGGAATATGGTCTAGTTTTACTAGGATTTTGAGACTTGAGTTGATTTTTAACAAAAAGTAAGGGTCGATTCATTTAATCGACCCTTACTTTTTGTGATATAATTATTAGTTTTACTCTTCAATAATAGATTTCAAATCTGCAGGGGAATAGGCGATTGATTTTAACGTTTTATTATCTCCTTCACGGTAAACTAAATACAGTCCATCAACCTCTTTGTAATACGAATCTACACCTTTTTCTTCTTTGTAAAATTTCATAGTAGCTTCTGCTTCTTCAATTGATTTACAAGCTTTACTCATATTAGAACGTTGCACTTCTTCAAATAGCGCATTGAATTTGTCTTTGAGACCAAATTCTAATACTGCACCCGAAAGTACATATTGAATGTCGCATAATGCATCAGCTATTTCTACAATATCCTTAGCTTCAATTGCTTCTTCTAATTCCTTTAATTCTTCTGCTATTAAAGATACGCGTAGCTTACATCTAGTTTCAGAGGGAATTTGTGGAGTATCTAATATGGGGTGCTGAAAAGTTTTGTGAAATTCAGCTACTGATGTTAATGTTTTTGGATCTGTCATGATTTTTTACTTATTCGGTATAAAAATACAAATCTTAATCTATTATTGGTATGGATACCTTGAAACATATTCCTATTTAGCCACTGACATATTTCCCTCCTGGTATTATACGAATTAGGTAGGCTATTAATATAGATATGATTATGGTCAAGATCGTGGCTACAGGTATCACATAGATAGTGCTCATATATTTGGAGACAAAAGGGTGAATATAATTTAAGGGAAGTATATGAATTAAATAAATACTGAAACTATACTTATCTACTATAAGTATCCAATTGGGTATTTTTTGTTTATTTTTTAAACTGATTTTAAAAGCGATAAATAGGAAGGCTGTGGCGAGTGCGGTATTGAAGAAGTTATAATTATAAAATGTAGGATCGTACTTATTATTTGTAAAGCTTAATTTCCAGGTGATATATCCAGTAAATAATACGGCCAAAATATAACCTAAATAGGGTATCATTGTTGACCATGTGATGGATTTGATCTGTAGATAGTATCCCAATACGAGGTACCCAATGAAGCCTGAGAAAAAGGTTAGGTCGATTTTGGGCACGTAATTATAAAATATCTTATAATTGACAAACATGGATAATACCCATAACACCAAGAACAGCTCTATTTCGCGGATACTGGCCTGTCTAATTATTTTTTGGAGATAGGGGATGGCGAGATATAGGCCTAGTATCATATATAAATACCATAGATGTGCTGTAGTTCCATGTAATATTTTGTCTTGAGCGATATGCAGGATTTGGTTTATTGGGAGTTGAGAGAAGTTGGTATATCTATAAAAATAATAGGCTAGATAAATAATCGTCCAAAAAGCAAATGGATATATAATTTTGGTGTATCTACGTTTATAGAAAGAAATTGTGCTTTCATTCTTTGGAAGAAGTAAGGCTCCAGATATGGCTACAAATAAGGGTACAGCACAGCGTGTGGCTGCATTTATCCAGTTGGCATAATTCCAATTCAAGGAATAGGCTTCGAAATGATTAAGGAATCCAGTCGAGGCATGGATAAGTACCACAAATATTGTTGCTAAAACACGTAGGTAAGTGATGTAGGTATTTCTTTCTAACATGGCATAAAAATATATATCTTGTTGCAGTATTTCGAATAGTATAGAAATATATAGGAGTTGAACTTATTTTTTAATATTTTTAAGAGTGAAAATTAATAGATAACGAATGGGTTGGGTTACAAAAAATAGTAAACGTTGGGAATTGGGACAACTGCGATGGACATTTGCGTCTATTGTGTTGGTGCCTATACCTATTCATCCTTTAGTGATGATGTATCAATCAAGCAAGAGTAAAGTGCGCTCTTGGTTTGCTCTTTCGTGGCTTCTATTGGCTATTCAATTGGGCCTGTTTTATTCCTTTTTTATTTTTGTAGGAGCTGTTTCTCAGGGCTTATTCTTTACTATTTTAGGATTTGTTTCAACTTATATTATTGGCAACGGTCTGCTATTGAGCCAAGCGAAATCTTATTTAAGACGTGTAGAGCAAGGGCAGGTTCGTACATTGTCATGGATTAATTCTATTGAAGACCAGCAGCGGTTGGCTATGCTGCAAGCGGACATGGAGACTCCTCAGACATTTGTGAACAAATTGATGTATTATCGTAAAGAAATCAATAATACTCGAATTGAACAGAATTTGGATAAAATTATTCGCTTATTTCTATTGATTGAGAAAAGAGATATTATGGAAGCGGAAAAGTTTTTGGTACGTCATGGTACTGTAGTGAATGTCGCACGCGAATATTATGATTTGGAAAGTACAAAGCTAAATAATGATATTACGATTCAATCAAAGAGTAAATTAGAGAATGTCATCGCTCAGGCTACGCAAGCCATAGAGCTCGATGTGACTACTTTGATCAAGAATCGACTATTGGATGTCTCTGTAGAATCTGATGTGTATATTCAAACTTTGAAAAATAAAAACTTATTAAAAGATTAATCATAAAATATGTCAACAATAGATCTTACGAGTTATGAAGGAAGTGGCGAAAAAGAAAAAAGCCAAGAGATTCAAGTGAATTTTACTCCAGAAGAAAAGGCTCAGATAAAACAATATAAAGATAATATCAATTTGACATCTACGACCGATATCATTCAATATGGGGTAGCTAGTCAGACGAAAGTAAGTAATTTTTCAAATGAAATTTTAAAGCAGGTTCGTACGAAGGATATGGGAGGTGCTGAAGAAATTTTATTAAACCTACGATCTGACATTAAGTCTTTTGATGAGAATTTAAATAAAAAGCCTTTAATACCTTTTTTTGATAGTATCAAAAAGAAGGTTAAGCGAATGCAAACGGAGTATGCCTCTGTAGAGAAAAATATACATCAGATTGAGCTAAAGCTTGAAGGCCATTATAAAAGTCTACTGAAGGATGTAGGCATTTTTGATAAGCTTTTTGTAGAGAATCAAAATTACTTTAAAGAATTATCGTTGCATATTGCTGCTGGAGAAGAGAAATTGCATGAAGTGCATACGACTACTTTGCCAGAATTACGAAATGAAGCCGAAGAATCTGGTGATCAACATAAGATTCAAGCCTATAAGGATATGGAGCAGCATGTGGTGCGTTTTGAACGTAAAATCCATGACCTAAAATTGACGCGTATGGTGGTATTACAAACGGCACCTCAGATTCGTATGATTCAGAATAATAGTAGTTCATTGATGGAGAAAATACAGTCAAGTATTGTCAATACCCTTCCGCTATGGAAAAACCAAATGGTATTGACATTGGGGATTGCTCATGCTCAGCGTGCTTTGGAAGCACAGAAAGCAGTGACTGATGCTACCAATGAGTTGCTACGCAAAAATTCTGAAATGTTGAAAGAGTCAACTATTAATGTGGCTCGTGAAACAGAGCGAGGCATTGTGGATATTGAGACAATCAAAAAAGCAAATAGTGATATTATTCAAACTATTGAGCAGGTATTACAAATACAACGTGAGGGCCGTGAAAAGCGTAAGGTCGTCGAGCAAGAATTATTACAATCAGAAAATGAACTAAAACAAAATCTATTAAAATCTTCGGATGAGTCGAAGTTGATTAATTAATAGTTTAATCAAAAAGAGCCGCTTCATGAAGCGGCTCTTTTTGATTTACATTTCCCAACGTTTTTTGGGTACGCAGGTAATATCTTTAATCTTTTTGAGAATGATAGGTTTGGAGTCAAAACGATTTTCTAATACTACCGAATCTTCAGAATGATACACTAATTTGAAGCGCGGTATATATTGACCGTATTTATAACATCCAGATATTTTTTGTTTACCGTTTTCTTTAGTGTAAATACCTTCTACGATAATACTGTCTCCTCTCTGTACATATACACCTTGTGCAAACTCCTTCCAATTTCCATCTTTAAAGCAACTATCCGGCATCGTTTTCGTTGTGGCATGTACGTCCATCACTGTATAGATAGAATCACATGTAAATGTAAACTGATGTAAAGTATAGTTCATCATTTGGTCTTGGTAAGGCATAGGCTGTTGTTCCCAAACCCCTTGTAAAAAAGGTACACCTTCCGTTTGCATTTCGGAATGTCTCTGACATCCAGAAATAAACAACATCACAATTAGAGTTGCTCCTAATTGTGATGAATAATGTTTTATTGAATTGAATAGTTGTTTCAAATTCTTATTTTAAACTTCCAACCATTTCTTCTGGTTTTACCCATTCGTCAAATTCTTCAGCAGTTACATAACCTAATGCAATAGCAGTTTCTTTCAACGTAGAATTGTTTTTGTGAGCTGTTTGTGCAATTTCCGCCGCTTTATAATAACCTATTTTGGTATTCAAAGCAGTAACTAACATCAATGAGTTGTCTACTAATTCTTTAATGCGAGGATAGTTAGGCTCGATACCTTGTGCACAGTGTTCATCAAAAGAAACACAAGCGTCACCGATTAAAAGTGCTGATTGTAGGAAATTAGCTGCCATCAAAGGTTTGAATACATTCAGTTCGTAATGGCCTTGTGTACCGCCAATTGTGATAGCTACATCGTTACCCATTACCTGAGCTGCAACCATAGTCAATGCTTCACATTGCGTAGGGTTAACTTTACCAGGCATGATTGAAGATCCTGGTTCATTTTCTGGAATATGGATTTCACCGATTCCTGAGCGAGGACCTGAAGCCAACATACGTATATCGTTAGCTATTTTATTTAATGCTACAGCTAATTGTTTCAATGCTCCATGTGTCTCAACGATAGCATCGTGAGCAGCTAATGCTTCAAATTTATTTTCTGCAGTCACGAAAGGTTGTCCTGTGAATTCAGCAATATATTTTGCTACTAATACATCATAACCATTTGGTGTATTCAAGCCCGTACCCACTGCTGTTCCGCCTAATGCAACTTCCGATAGGTGAGATAGGGTATTACGTAGCGCTTTCAAACCGTGATTAAGTTGAGCTACATATCCAGACAACTCTTGACCTAATGTTAAAGGTGTTGCATCCATTAAGTGCGTACGGCCAATTTTAACGACATTCATGTACTCTGCAGATTTTTTTGCTAAAGTATCACGTAATTGTTCTACGCCAGGAATCGTTACTTCCATTACTGCTTTGTAAGCTGCGATATGCATTCCTGTAGGGAAAGTGTCATTAGATGATTGTGATTTGTTTACATCATCATTTGCTTTTAGAACAGGCTCGCCTTCACCGATCTTACCGCCAGCTAATACTTGGGCACGGTTAGCAATTACTTCGTTGACATTCATGTTTGACTGTGTACCAGAACCAGTCTGCCAAATAACTAAAGGGAATTGGTCATCTAATTTACCCGCTAATATTTCGTCACAAACTTGAGCAATTGCATCACGTTTTTCAACTGGAAGTACTCCTAAGTCGTGATTGGCATAAGCGGCAGCTTTTTTCAAATACGCAAATCCTTCAATAATTTCTTTCGGCATTGAACCTGAAGGGCCAATTTTGAAGTTATTACGTGAACGTTCTGTTTGAGCACCCCAGTATTTGTCTGCAGGTACTTGAACTTCACCCATCGTATCTTTTTCTATTCTGAATGACATAATGTTAAATTAAATTAAAAAACTAAATAATTAAGCCCTTTGCTTAATCCCTCTCAAACAAAGTTACTGATTTATACACATAATTAAAACTAAGATTAATAGGCTTTTTTTTAGTTTTTTTGTTTCAAAACTTAAGGTTATATTTAAGTAAATAAATTGTTTTTTTATGCGTAAGTCTCTGTTTTATACACCATTTTTATTATTGATATGTACAGTATCTATAGTGTCCTCATGTGGGCCTGATTCGAGTGGGACTAGGAATGTACAGGAATCATCGCCGTCCAAGATTGATAGTCTGCATGTATTACCTTGGATTTATGATGCCAATGGTGATTCGATGGTATATAATCTCGATCGAGATGCGGAGCAATTGACAGTTGAAGAAGTCGTAGGGGTAATTAATGAAAAGTATAAGGATTTGATTCGTCTGGATTTAAGTAAAAAGGCGGATGATACAGTTTTTGTGTCTATACCAGATGCACAATATCTGACACATTCTATGGGGTCGACAGGAGCCTTTGGCTATATGGCAGAAGTCACTTATTCCTTGACTGAGACTCCTGGCGTAGCATATGTTCATTTTCAATTTGAGGAGGGTGATCATGCATCGCCAGGACTGTATGGAAGAGCAGATTTTATTAACAAACTGTAATATTACTTACCTATTCTCTTGGTGAGGTATTCGTTTACGTGGTGAAATAACTGTTTTGGTTTTAACGTTCTCCAAGGAATAACATTTAATAAGCCGCTAAAATTGATATAGTAGTCAATATTGGCTTCTTTAAATTCGTTGATTACATTTTCTGTAAAGTGGAGCCCAGCAATCCATCCATCTTCTATATCCTGAAACCATTCTTCGTAATAAGAATCGTCGGAGGCATGGAAATTTAGAACATTTTCGCCAATAAGGATAAACTTATCGATACCTTCTTGGATCATAATGTCAATGATTTCACGTTTGAGAAGCATAATGTCGTTATATATCGCGTCATTCCATTCTCCAATAAATTCTATTACCGTGAACCCTAGATCATAATCTGTATATAACACTTTGATATATAATGTCTGAGAGCCAAAGTCATCCCATTGCGGATGTAATAGGAAGTTATATACTTGTTTGTCAAATTCAAATTCGTTATACTCTGTACCGTAGAATGGGGATTTTTCATCTTCAGCAGCGATGTAATCATGTCTCCAGTTAAAGTAGGGTTCTAAGGTGTGCATGTTATTTTAAAATTTAGTGAAATCAATCTTTACGGGTTACCCTATAAACATATTACTAGTTTTTTTGTTATAAACTAGTGTACTAATAGTTGTATTTGATTACTAAGATATTAAAATTACTGCTTATTTTTGTAAGGTAAGTATGTCCATGGAAAAAGGAACTGGTAGAAATATTTTTGTTGCAGCAACATATGCTGCTACTTTATTTTTGGGATTAATCCTTGGGCAGAATTATGTTGATCAGCAAGGGAGTAGTCCTGGTAATTCTTTAATACCTATTGGGCTTTATGATAATTCCTCAAAAATTCAACAAGTGCTCGATTTGTTAGTCAATCATTATGTTGATAGTCTGAATACCGACTCTCTGCAGAATGGGGCTATTAATCATATGATTTCGCATCTAGACCCTTATTCCAGTTATCTCTTACCTAATGCTTCCAAAGCGCAAACAGATGTGCTTGACGGTACTTTTGAGGGGATAGGCCTAGAGTATTATAACCTAAATGATACCTTATTGGTTGTAGGCGTAATGGCCGACGGTTCGGCGGAGAAACAGGGCATCAAGGTAGGCGATAAAATCATGCGTATTGATACTTCCTTTGTATCTGGGCGAGGTATTAACTTGCAAGCAGTTGATAAGTTGATTCGTGGTAAGAAAGGTTCTGCTGTGGATCTATTTGTGACGAGGACATCGGAGTTTACTAATAAGCCTTTCCGGTTAATCAGAGATCAAGTAAGTGTCAGCTCCATAGATGTGGCGTACCTCATTGAGCCTACAGTAGCTTATATTAAGATTAGAAGATTTGGTATGCGCACAGTAGAAGACTTTAAGAAGGCCTTAGTTCAATTGAAAAAGCAAGGAGCTAATAAATTAATATTAGATCTCCGTGACAATGGGGGTGGATATTTTCATGTGGCTATTCGGTTAGCGAGTGAGTTTTTTGATGATAAAAAACTATTAGTCTACACGGAAGGGGCACATGACCCTAAGCGAGATTATGTCTCTGAAGGTAATGGAGATTTTTCTAAAGGGAAATTAGTGGTTTTGATTAATGGCAGAACGGCATCTGCATCTGAAGTGGTAGCTGGAGCTGTACAAGATTGGGATAGGGCTGCAATTGTCGGAAGACGGTCTTATGGCAAAGGAATTGTTCAGGAGCAGTTTGACTTTTTGGATGGTTCACGCATTAATCTAAGTATTGCCTTATATTATACGCCTTTGGGAAGAAGTATTCAACGGGAATATAAATCCAATTGGTCAAATATGCAAGATTATCCTAGTATGTATCGTGGGCTATGGGTGATGGATACAACTTATGCCAAACGCCAATTGTATAGAACCCTTTCTGGAAGAGAGTTGTACAGTGGAGGGGGGATAACCCCAGATTATGAGGTGCCTATCGATTCGAATGCTTTAAGTTTGCTCTATCAGGAGATTTCTCGTTCAAGCTTAATTGAGCAGTTTGTGTATGAGCGCTTTACCAAAAAGTCCCCCGCATATAGTATTGAAAACTTTATCCAAGGGTATCATTTGCCAATGGAAGAGTATAATGATTTTATTAGCTTTTTGAATAATCGTGGAATCCTTGTTTCGAAGCGTAAGCAACAAGAGTTGTTGGGGCTTATTCAGTCTGATATTGAAGCAATTGTAGCGCGTTATTATTTTGGGAGAGAAGCTTACTTCAAGGTTAAGAATAGAAATGATGCTTTTGTAGAAAAGGCTTTAGAGATCTTGAAGCCAGTTGAGACGAGAGCTAACTTACCGAGTTGAGTTACTTGTCTAAATTGTCAAATCAGCCCAAATAGGATAGTGGTCGGATAAACGTTCTTTTATTATCCCATAATTATCTACTTTGATGCTCTTATCACAAAATATATAATCGATCTGAAATATTGGAAGTAGACCAAAGTGTGTCACTCCCCAGCCAAACCCTTGCTCCATAAAGGCATTGTTCATGTCCTTTGCGATTAGATTGACGCTGTAAGACATTGGCGTATCATTAAAATCTCCCATCACTATATAAGGATGAGGGCATTCATCCATGTGACTTCTTAACGATTTTGCTTGTTCCATTCTGTTGGTAAAAGCTTGTTTTAGTTTTCTCCCAACTCGTCGGGTACTTTCTTCATCATTGACTTTAAGATTAGAAGTACTTTTCTGAACAAATTCTTTGTCTTCATCTTGCAATGCAAATGATCGTAAGTGTACATTATAAATACGTAGTGTGTCATTGTCACGTTTAATATCCACGTATATTATTCTATTGACGCCGTATGCATTTTTTGCTATAGAACCTTGATTAATGATAGGATTCTTTGTGAAAATTGCAGGACCAAAACCTTCGTAGTCGTTGCTTGATGTGGGTTCAAAATAATAGTCTTCGAAATCTCCTTCTTTCTTCACTGTTTTTGTGAATTGCTTGGTTCCTTTAACTCTGCTATAGAATTCTTGAAAACAAATAATATCTGGGTTGACGGTATTAATAAGTTCTAAAGTTTCTTCTTTAAAGTCATCTTTGGGGTTATTGTACTTCTTTAACATGAGTACATTGAAGCTCATAACACGTAGATTAGAATCTGCTTTGTTAATAATCTTATCCTTACTATTTTTAAAATTAATATGTTGACTGAGTAAGTTCCAGCCCAAAAGAATAGTGATTAAACTCAATAAGGCATAGCGTTTTTTGCGTAACAACCAGTATAGAACAAAACCTATATTAATTAATAAAATGGGTAAAAAGCCTAGCCCAAAGAACGCAATTGGCCAAAACTGCTGAGGATTGACAATAGAAGCGGCATAACTACATAACAAAGCAATCACAGCAAAAATATTAGCTGTGAAAACTGTTTTGCTAAAATAGCCAAGTCTATTCCTAGAAGTTTTGTTAATAGCCATTTTTAGTTACTGTTACTTGCTTTAAATAATATTTCTTTTTCAGCTTTTGTAAGACTTTCATAACCAGATTCAGATATCTTATCAAGTAATTTGTCAACCACCTCTTGATTTGAGATAGTTTTATTGATAGTAACGTTATCTTGTCTATGTATTATTTTTAGATGTTTGTTTTTTTTCCTGCTGAATAATTGGTTGGGTATATGTCTTCCCTGAGAGTACAAAATAAATAATATACCTGAAGATACAGCAATCGCAAAAGCTATAGAAGCGACATATTGCTGACGGTATAGTAGAGAGATTAACTGAATAGCAAAATATATAACAGCAATAGTTTTGAGTTTTACAATACCGAATAAGGCTAGATTAACTTCTGTTTTGGGAGATAGTAATAACATAGCCCCTAATAGTGCCCCTATGCCGTTAGTCATGGATATTAACGAAATACTTGTATAAGATAGTATAGGTATAGTGTTTAGTAGTAAAAATACCAATCCCCCATATACTAAACCTCCAGAAAATATATATAATAATTGTTTAGGCCGTAATAGGTTCAAAAATAAACCACCAATCCAATATAGCCAAAGACAATCAAAAATAAGGGCGAAAATTTCAGTATATACAAAAGGATAAGTCAATATTGACCACGGTTGATAAAACCATTCTGATAATAAAGGAGGCAAGCTTAAGGAGCTAATGAGTAGTTGTCCGCCAAGTACATTTACGGCATTGAAGATCTTCAATAGTACAAATAAGACAATCACTATTGTCAGAATATAGGGCAATGGTGACGATGAATTATACGTCTGTCTCATTAAGGACTTGAAGGAATTTTCTTTCATTGGCTAAGTTGATATTAATAATAACCTTTCTTAATTCCCCATGTTTTGATTAATAGGTATCCAAATAGAGCTCCTCCTACGTGCGCGAGGTGGGCAATGGAAGAACCACTGTTATTAAAACTTAGGTAAATTTCTAAAACTATATATCCACCAACGAAATATTTAGCCTTTATTGGTACGGGTATAAACATTAAGTATAAAGGCATATTTGGGAAAAAGTACGCAAAAGCTAATAAAAGACCAAATATAGCTCCTGATGCCCCTACCATAGGTATAGTATAAATGGAGGCTAATGTTCTAAGCTCTTCGCTAGTCAATGGAGTGTTACTTTGTATGGTGTTGGATATAAAATCTATCGAAATCAAGTCTTTAGCAAAGGGTGTTCCAGCAATTTGGTATACTTCAATGGCTTGTACACCATATTGAAGAACAAGTGCTCCAAGCGCACAAATTATATAATAGTTTAAGAAACGTTTAGAGCCAAACATGTTTTCGATGATTGGACCAAACATTACTAAAGCGAACATATTGAAGAAAATGTGCCCTATATCAGCATGCATAAACATATAGGTAACAGGCTGCCATATTTCAAAAAAATCTGAATCTGGATAATATACACCTAACCAACTGTTGGCAGGTTTTACTATGGATGAGCCTATAAAACATATTACACATATGATAAGAATGTTTTTTACAACCGGTGTAAGATTGCTTAATAGATTATTCATTTACTTTAATTTATTTAAATTTTACCAAATTTAGCCATTAACTCTTGTAGTGTAATGGTCGTAATTGTAGGTCTACCATGTATCGATACATTTGGACTCTCACATGCGAAAAGTTTGTCTATTAAATCTGACATCGCATCATTACTAAGTTTTGTGCCGTCTTTTATAGCGCTACTTTTTGCTAAGCTTCTTGCTAAATTTTCTCTTTTATCAATCTTTAATTCGGCTTTATTGTTTTTGAAATCCTCAAGTAACTGTTCCACTACTTTAGTTTCATTCACGTTACTGCCTAAATCTGCCGGAATACCTTCAATAATGTAGGTGGTTTTTCCAAACGGTCTTAGTTGAAAACCTAAAGAATGTAATTCAGGTAGTAAGTCATTCATTAATTCGAAATCAGCCGATGATAGTTCAATCGTGCTCGGAAATAGACTTTGCTGACTGCTTCCTTTATTGTCATCTAAATGCGCTTTGTACTGTTCAAATAAGATGCGTTCGTGTGCCGCCTGCTGATCAATCAACATCAGACCCGAATGAATTTGAGAAACAATATATCTATTATGAATCTGAAAAAATAATTTTTTTGATTCATTTGAATTGGCGATGATATCGTCGTCATCATCTTTATGATACGTTGGGATTAAAGGAAGTTGTTTATCTTCCTCCTCTTGTCCTGTTATCTCGTATAGCGAATCCCAATTTTGAGGAATTCCAATTTTACGTTCTATACCTCTAGCATAACTGTCTCCACTTTTATACTGCTTAATTTTGTTTCCTTCTTCATCAATTTCAAATGGATTGAAATTAGGGTTAAAGGTAATTGTCGGCATCTGAATTTCTTCCAATGGCTTAGAACTAATAAGTCCACTGAAGCTGGTCTCTTGATCAAAATCGAGAGATGGTGTGATATTGTACCGACCTAAGGAGCGTTTTACGGCAGAACGTAATATAGCGTATATGGATTTGTCATCTTCATATTTTATCTCGGTTTTGGTAGGATGCACATTGATGTCAATCTTTGACGGGTCAATATCGATGAAGAGCACATATAATGGAAATGTTTCTGTCGAAAGGACCTCCTCATATGCATTCATGATAGCATGATGTAAATAGGGGTCTCTAATAAATCTCTTATTAACAAAGAAAAATTGTTCGCCGCGTGTTTTTTTAGCAAACTCCGGCTTGCCTACAAATCCATTAATATTAATGATTGTTGTTTCTTCTTCGACAGGTACTAATTTTTGATTATAGTTATTTCCAAATAAATGAACTATTCTTTGCTTTAGTGAGCCTGGAGATAAATGAAATAACTCGTTGGTATCACTATGTAAACTAAAGAAAATATTTGGATGAGCTAAAGCAATTCGTTGAAACTCTTCAATAATATGACGCATCTCTACTGAATTACTTTTTAAAAAGTTTCTACGAGCAGGAATATTATAAAACAAGTTTTTAACACATATGCTGGTTCCGTTGGACAATGCTTCGGGGTATTGATTAACAACTTTTGACCCTTCTATCTCAACGACGGTTCCTAGCTCATCTTCTACACGTTTTGTTTTGAGTTCTACTTGTGCGATTGCTGCTATGGAAGCCATTGCTTCACCTCTAAAACCCATTGTGCGTATTGCAAAAAGATCTTCGGCTTTACGTATTTTGCTGGTAGCATGCCTTTCAAAGCATACTCTGGCATCGGTCACACTCATTCCACAGCCATTATCGATGACTTGAATCAATGTTTTACCAGCGTCCTTCACTATTAGTTTGATCCGGTCTGCGCCTGCATCTATGGCATTCTCTACGAGTTCTTTTACAGCTGAAGCTGGTCGTTGAACAACTTCTCCCGCTGCAATTTGATTGGCAACTGAATCTGAAAGTAATTGTATAATATCCGACATACTTCGCGAAGTTACGAAAAAAAGACTGCTTGATGGGTGTAAAAAAAGAGTCTTTACCTTATGTAAATTAAGAAAAAGGCGAATTAGGAATCGCCTTTTTCTTAAAGCTATTTTTATAGTGTTATTTGTCTTTTAATACTTTCCTCTAGCGAGATGATAGTTTCGGTGCGCTGAATCCCTTTAAGTCCTTGAATATCTTCGTTTAAGACCTTTCTGAGATGAGCTGTGTCTTTACATATTATTTTCGCAAACATACTGTATGATCCCGTACAGTAGTGTAATTCTACAACTTCTTTTACTTGTTTTAATTGTTCGACCGCATCAGCATATTGAGATCCCTTTTCTAAATAAATTCCAAGAAATGCCGTGATATCAAAACCTACTTTCTGAGGATTTATAATCAAGTTGGATCCATGGATAATACCTAATTCTTCCATTTTCTTCATGCGAACATGGATTGTACCGCCTGAAACAATTAATTTTTTAGCTATTTCTGTATATGGGATAGATGCATCTTCCATCAAAATTGATAGAATCTGAATATCTAAGTTGTCTAAATCGTAATTCGAATAATTTTTTTCCATAAAATCTGAACAATTATATGCTTGTTTGTTGTGTGTTAAATAAAAGTAATATTAGATAGTATGTTTGCCTTTAAAAAAAGAATAATTGTAATGAACTAGTAAATTTATAATTGAAAAAGGTAGTGGTAAATAGTAGTTGTATCTCCCTTACAGTATAAATATACAAGTTATTGTATTCTCTGTGTATTATTTTTTACAAAAATAACAACTAAAAATCATTTTCTTTTTTATTTTT
This sequence comes from uncultured Sphingobacterium sp., assembly GCA_947630335.1. Taxonomy (GTDB): domain Bacteria; phylum Bacteroidota; class Bacteroidia; order Sphingobacteriales; family Sphingobacteriaceae; genus Sphingobacterium. The sequence continues at coordinate 8,355 of CANRHE010000015.1, read as the reverse complement.
CTAAAAAAAGGGAAAACAATATTATGATATTTACATATTTCAAACAAAATCAATACTTTTACCTTTATCACTTAGTCAAATAAATATGTTGAATATGGAACGGGATGACGTTACGATATCGAGAAAGAAACCTGTTTTTGGGGTTGGGGCAGGATTGTCTAAGTATTTAAAAATGTATCAAAGGGAAGCAAAGTTGCCTATTAGTTATGCGGAATTATTGAATTTTCAAGAGACAGTACCTGTTATGGACAAGTTTGGTAATGATACCTTTTGGGAAACACCATTGTACCCACCTTATATTCAAGATCAATTGTACGAGGGATTAAAAGTAGTATATGCTATACTCAAGGCATCAGGTAACATTCGCATTGTACAGCATAAAGTGATAGACCGTATTGAGTATTGTGCCTTTGGTAATACTAAACCCTTTCGTGTTCGAATTATTAATAGGCTGAATGATGTATATGATTATTTTTATATTAAACAGGCCGATGCTTCACGTATCTACGGCTTAGAGCTCGAAGAAATATTATCCCCCAATCAAGTAAATTATCTTTATGATCGTAATACATTGATAGAAGAACATATTGTAGGTATTCCAGGTGATACTTTTAGTAAAACTAGGCTACATCACCCTGATTATAATATGACTCGTATTGCTAAGGAGTTTGTGAAGTTCAATGAGCGATGTGCTATATCTTTATTGGGTGATATGCGTGCGTACAACTATGTTTTGCAAATTACCCCAGATTTTGATGATTTTCAATTTAGAATTCGTGCTATTGATTTTGACCAGCAATTTTATGAGGGAAATCCTAGAGTATATCGACCGCAATTTTTTAAAGAAAATTATCCTTATGTACAGCTTTGCATGAGTTTTTTGAATGATAAAACTGTACTACAGTATCAACAGGAAGAAAGATCTTCTATAGTACATCGAGTACGGAGTGAACGCCATCGTATCAAAGATCTGCGAGATGCATCATGCGGGCAGGAGCTCTCTACAATGGAGAATGTCTTACAACTGCGTGAAGGGTATGCTGATTTACATGATGATTCCAATTATCATCAATGTAAAACTATGGTAGATATCGTGGAACTCAATGTGAAGAATGTAATCCGACAAGTACAACTTTAACGTAATCTACTTTCATTGTCTTTTACAAATGCACTCCAAGTAGAGTAGCTCTTGGTGCCTAAGGTCGTGTTTTGTTGAAAAGAGTGACATACGGCTACAGCTAATCCATCTGTAGCGTCTAAAAATTCAGGGGTTTCTTTAAAACCTAGTAGGTTTTGCAACATAGCGGCTACTTGCTCTTTACTGGCATTCCCGTTGCCAGTGACAGATTGTTTTATTTTGCGGGGTGAATACTCTTGAATAGGGATATCTCTACTCAATGCCGCCGCCATTGCTACACCTTGCGCTCTACCTAACTTTAACATGACCTGGATATTCTTGCCGTAGAATGGTGCTTCAAGTGCTACGCTATCTGGGTTGTATTCTTCTATTAAAGCTAAAGTTTTTTTGAAAATTCTTTGCAACTTTAAACCGTGATCATCGAGATGTCCCATTTTAATAACACCTAAAGTCACTAAAGATATGTTTTTTCCCACCTCTTTGATTACTCCATATCCCATCACCACAGTACCTGGATCTATGCCTAAAATGATACGTTCTTTAGCTTTTTGTCTGATCATCTTCAAAAATACGATTTAAGTGGTACAGTTTTTTCTTATTTGTACTGGTTTTCGTGAAATATGCTTAAAATTGTGGACTAAGAAATAAAGATTGACTCAGAAACAAAAAAAATATCTCAACATATTAATAAAGCTCTTAATTGTTGGCCTTGCATTTTGGTTTGTATATAGTAAAGTTAGTAACCAAAAGAATCTTGCTGTATTTACTAAGTTGGTTAATGGATTAGATAGTCAGCTATTGAATAGTGTTCTTCTCATTGTTTTGTTATTAATGTTTGTGAATTGGGCGCTCGAGATAGTGAAATGGAAATATCTATTAAAGGATTTGGAAACCTTAAGTTTTTGGAAGGCTACTAAATCCGTATTCTGTGGTTTAACATGGGCGATTTTTACACCCAATAGAATAGGAGAGTATGGTGGGCGTATCATGTTGTTGAGAAATCAGAATAGAGCAAAAGGTGCTGTTTTGATGGGAGTAGGCTTATTTGCTCAATTGGTACTTACTAGTTTTTTCGGAGCATTAAGCATAGCATGGTTTGTTACCACATTTTTGCACACTCCAACATCTATTAATTTTGGTATTTGGATGATTGCTGTAGTATATGCTCTAGGTTTTGTTATTCTGTACTTTAATGTTCATTGGATTGATTATTGGATTGGTAAATTTAAAATTTTAAAACGATTACGTCCTTTTTTTTCCGTACTATTAGATGTAAAGCCAAAAATGCTTTTCAATGTTTTATCCTTGTCTTTTTGTCGCTTCTTTGTTTTTACTTCGCAGTATATTATTTTGATGTTAGTCATACTTCCAGAGATATCAATTTTGTCGATGATATTGATGATCTTCATTCTTTTTTTTGTACAGGCTGCGGTACCTACATTGGATTTATTTGATTTTAGTGTTCGTAGTTTTGTAGCGAGTAATTTGTTTAGTTATGTAACGACACAAGATATTGCTGTTATGGCCATTGTCTCGTGTATATGGTTTGTCAATTTGATTTTACCTGCTATTATAGGCTCCTTTTTTGTTCTTAATGTAAATTATATAGGTGATAATAATTCTTAATTCTTTACTTGTTTTTTTTGCTCTTGTTTATACAGTTATTGTATTGTATATGAAAAAAGGGTGGTCTACTATTCCGTACTTTTCTAGGGGAAGTACGATTGAGACCTCTGTTTCAATTATTATTGCTGCTCGAAATGAGGAAGATAATATTGAGCGTACTATTGAGGCTATATTAGGTCAAGATTTTCCAAAGGAAAAAATGGAACTGATTATTGTGGATGATCATTCTACTGATCGAACTGCCGAAATTGTCAAAAGTTATTCTGATCAAGGGGTTCGTTTGTTGCAATTGGAGGTTGGTAATGCGCTGAACTCATATAAGAAGTATGCCATTACTAAGGCTATTGAAGTGTCTTCTGGGGAGATTATTGTAACTACAGATGCTGATTGTCGAATGGGTAAAAATTGGCTAAAGACTGTTGTTGGATGCTTTGAATCTAATCAAAGCTATATGGTCTCATCACCTGTGGCGTATTCGGAGGAGAAAAATACTTTTGAAGAGTTGCAGACATTGGAGTTTCTTTATTTAATAGGTTTAGGTGCAGCAGGAATTGGTAATCACTCGCCCACGACTTGTAATGGCGCAAATTTAGCCTACAAGAAATCAATGTTTTTTGAATTGGGTGGTTTCTCAGGTATAGATAATCTTGCCTCAGGAGATGATGAGTTATTTTTGCATAAAATGGCAGAAAGATATGCTGATAAAATATTTTTTTGTAAATCTAGAGAAGCTATAGTTTATACCGACGCTAAGCCCGACTTGGTTTCATTTATCAGCCAGAGGAAAAGGTGGGCGTCAAAAAGTACTAAGTATAAAGATAAAAAGGTTGTAGTATTAGGGGTATGTATTTGGGTATTTAATTTAGCTTTGATTCTATCTTTATTCGCGTTCTTATGGATGCTACCAGAGTTTAACTGGATATTGTTAAGTGCCTTTGGATTGAAGATGCTTGTGGAATTTGTATTTATGATTCCTTTGGTTGATTTTATGCAACGTAAATCTTTATTGTATTATGTCCCTTTGTTATCACTTATTCACCCCCTATATATTGTTTATATTGGAGTAGCTGGTAATATCGGTAAATACGATTGGAAAGGTAGAAAAGTTAATTAACCTTCTACTTTTTTCCGGATTGTATCTTCTGCTAATTTCACTATTTCTTCCATATTTAATCCTTCAGTTTGTAAAGGGTCTAAAACTTCCCAGCTTAGTGACACGAAGGTGTTCAAAGGAAATATCCCATATTTTACCATATCGTAAGAGCCTTTAATAGCGATTGGAACAATTAAAGCGTTAGGATTCTTTTTGATTAATGTTGCTATTCCACCTACAGAAAAGGCTTTCATTTTTCCTGTTTTAGTTCTTGTTCCTTCTGGAAAAATGAATGCTGACCAATTTTTGGTCTTCATGTTGTTGGCCAGTTTTAGAATTTCGGCTATGGATTGTTTGGGATCTTTTCTATCTATGTTAGCCGCTCCACCATGCTTAAGGTTAAAGGATATACTCGGTATACCAGCTTTTGCTAATTCAATCTTGGAAATAAATTTACCGTGATATTTTCTAAGGAAATATATCATTGGAGGAATGTCAAAAGAACTTTGATGATTTGCCACAAAGATTATCGGTTGTCCCCAAGGTATATTTTTATTATCAATGAATTTGACTGAGTTGCCGAGTGTATAGTAGCAATATGTTAAAAGAAAGTTGAGGAAGTCTACACTTTTTTTATGAACGGAATAACCTCCAAGTTTTAAAGCAAACCATTGTATGGGATGAAATATAATAAGACATAGTCCAAAACATAAATAAAATATAGGGGTAAGGATTAATCCTAAAAATTTTCTCATAATAATTCAAAACGCAAATATACTAATTTGGTACATTGGTAGTGGTATATCTTGTTAGATACCTTTGAATATATGTTTTGAATCTTTGTGGGGTGTATGTTTTTGTTAGTATTCTATTTTAATTTTTTATCCCTTTCCTTGTGATTATTGTTATATTGTTTATTAAGCTAAGTAAGTTTTGGTAGGCTTAATTTAGGTTGATAATTAGTTTACATTTATTATTGACGGTATTTTGTTAATTGTTTTGGATTGATAATTGTTTGAATTCAACTATGAAAATTATTTATTTATTTATTTTTATTGTTCTTCAGTCTTGTTATTCTAATGCTCAGACGTTGGAGGGGCAATGGAGTGGAGAGCTTGTAATAAACAGCCAACGTTTACCATTAGTTTTTGATTTTTTAAAAAGCAATGATACCTTGGGAGGTTTCATGGAAAGTCCTGCACAAAGCAGTATGAAATTCCCCTTGTCTAGCGTGATAGTTTCTGGCGATTCCGTGTGGGTAGAGGTGAAGAGTATTGGCCTTAAATATGTTGGTGCAAAATCTGGCAATGTTATCAACGGAATATTTAGTCAAGGAGGTTTTCAAAGTACTTTGATGTTAAAGAAAGGTGAACGAATGGTTACCAATAAAACCATTGGTCGAAGTCAGAAGGTATTACCCCCTTATAGTTATGATACGCTTGATGTCTCTATACGTAACGATTTTGATAAAATTACGTTAGCGGGGACATTAACTTTTCCTAAGAAGGCTGGTCAATATCCTGCTGTAGTTTTGTTGACGGGGTCAGGGCCTCAGAATCGTGACGAAGAGCTTTTTGAACATCAACCTTTTAGAGTGTTGTCAGACTATTTAACAAAAAATGGTATAATCGTATTAAGAATAGATGATAGAGGTGTGGGAGCAAGTGAGGGGGACTTTGCAACAAGTACTATTGAAAACTTTAGTAAAGATGCTATTTCAGCGCTTAGCTTTCTCCGTGAACAGTCTAGTGTAGATTTACAAAAGGTAGGTATAATAGGGCATAGTGAAGGGGGTCTTATTGCCACATTGCTGGCTGGACAGCATTTACCTGGTTTGGATTTTATAGTTTCTTTGGCTGGCCCAGCGTATTCAATTGATCAATTGATGGTTGATCAACTTTATAGTGTAGGAAAGGCTGCGGGAATGTTAGAAAGTGATTTAATTAAAGCGAGAGCTATTAATAAACGTAATTTTTCGATTGTAAAAAGTAATTTGTCTACAAATGAGGCTTATGCACAATTAGTGCAAAGTATGAAAGTGTCGGGTGTAGCTCCCAATAATAAACAGATGGAGAGGGAGCTGTTTTCAATGCTGACGCCAGCCTATCGTTACTTTATGCGTATAGAGCCTGAATCCTATATTTCAAAGATTAATATTCCTGTTTTTGCCGCTTTTGGTACTTTGGATATTCAGGTTCCTTCTACCTCAAACCTAGAGAGTTTGCAGAAGCTGTTACCTAAAAATTCAAAAACAGTGCTAAAGGAATATAGTGGATTGAATCATCTGTTTCAAAAAGCAAAAACGGGTAATATTGCGGAGTATGCTGAAATTGAAGAAAGCTTAAACCCATTAGTTATGCATGATATTGTAGAATGGATTAAGTCATTATAAGTTGGACAGTCTAAAAGACTGTCCATGATTTATGGAGTTGTATTAGCTACTGGTAGAATTTTACCATTATAAAACTTACTTCCATTTTGAGAAAATTCTGCCACATACCTTCCCATTTCAAATGCTAAAGTACCTGCTTGAGCATTTGGAAATGCTTCTTCGAACATTTCAGTTTGCGAAGATCCTAAGGCTAAGCAATTTACTTTTATGTTTTTGTCTTTTAGTTCTTCTGCAAGGACTTCGGTGAGGATAGCTAAAGCTCCTTTGCTTGCTGTGTAGGCACTTAGACCAGGGAATTTAAGAGTTCCTTGGACGCCTCCCATGCTACCAATATTGACGATATGTCCGCCTTCTTTCATTAAGGGAACTATATTTTTAATCATGTTAACATGTCCTAAGAAATTTGATTGTAATGAGGATACAAACTCTTCCGTACTAGTTTCTAGAAAGGGCTTGTTAATTAATACACCAGCATTATTAATCAGTATATCCACTTTATCAAATTTGGATTGAATGAAAGGTATTAGCGAGTTCTCATAATTATCATAGATGATATCAAACTGCGCAGGATATAACTTTCCTCCGTCAAAGTTTAGATCAGTCGCTATTTGATGTAATCTTCTTAATTTATCTGCAGATCGTGCTAGCGCAATTACGTGATTATCTTTATTAGCGGTAAGGTCTAATACTGTTTCGAAACCTATTCCACTACTTGCTCCTGTTATTACAATATTTGCCATTATACGTTGTTTATTTTTGTGTCAATAATTTCTTTTTCTACTTCTTGTACGGATGGTAATTTGTCTTCACCTAAACCTTTTGGCTTAAGAATAAAATATAGTCCCGGTAACGATGTTACTAAAGATATGAAATAGAATATCAAACTAATTGTTGCGGCGAGTTGAAAGTCTACTTGTAAGTACTTTCCTAAAGCAATTGCAGCAGAGTCGCGTACACCTAATGCTCCTCCAATCGAAGGTATAATAGCCGTGATGGAAGAAATTAAAAATATTAATAAATGTGGTGAGAATTTATCATCGTGATTGAGCGCTAATAAAATAAAAATAGCCGTTAGAATCTGAAAGCCTTGTACTCCAAGTGCTTTTATATGTGTTTGTAGAAAGCGTTTAGCAAATGGACGAAAAAATAAGTATAATAAATATATGTATGATGCCGTTCCTAAAACAGCAATTAATATAGTAATCTCATTAGGAATTGCGAAGCGGGGCATGAAGACTATGAATGCGCACGATAAGATCGCTAAAGCCCACAGGCCACTTAGACGATCAAAAAAGACTGCACTTAATAGTTCCTTGGTTTTTATATCATATTTTTTTTTAAGAAAATATACTTTATAAGCATCACCTCCAACTCCCCCTGGTAAAAAGAAATTGTAAAGTAATCCTAGCCAGTATAGTTTTAGATTATAGGTCTCAGATAGCTTTAGCTTAATAGTTTTAAAAAAGCTATTAAGTCTAGAAGAGGCTACAACTTGGGATATGATGTAAGAGCTTAAGGCTAGTGTAAGGTACCAATAGTTGGCATTTAGTATTGAATTTTTGAATTCTTCAAAATGGAGGTTTCGTGACAACCAATACAAAGCCGCTAGGGTAACGATAACCTTAAAAGCATTTTTGGCAATATTCAAATAGTTAAGTTTTCTCATTGACACCTGTTAATGACCTTCTAAAGGTAGGAATATCCAATTAAAAAGTTTCAAAAATTCTAGAGTATAACATAATCAGGTATATACACATAAATATTGACGAGAGAGAAAATAACCAATTGTATTCTATATTTAGATACTTGTTTTTCAGCACAAAGATTAATAAAGTACTAGTTAATATAAATAATAATATTGGGAATAATATAGCCCATTTGTTTACGAAATATAGGGCTGCTTGATTGTCTCCTTTGGAAAAGAGAATAAACAAAGAAAAGGCTAATACTATTGCTAATAACCTCAAACATGTTTTTGCAACAATTTTACTTGTGGTATAGTTTTTGAAACTCATGATTTGATAAGAATTGCTATATTGCAGTTACAAAGAAATGAAATTTTAATAAATTATAAAGTATGCGTAAATATATTCTTTCAATTGCATC
>CANRHE010000014.1 GCA_947630335.1 uncultured Sphingobacterium sp. | reverse complement strand
AATGACGTGTTTATTATGGTTTTTGCCACCATACTAATGTGTTTATATTATCAGCTCCTTGTTGTTCTAAAGCTTTTATATAGTTAATTGGATTAGCTGATTGTAGGTATACCGGATAATTGAGCCTTGCAGGCATTAAACCATTATTTAAATGACCAGATAAAATAGGTAGAACAGGGTATCCAGTTCGTCGGTATTCAATCCAAGATTGCATATCTGTAAAGAATAAGCAATAGTATTTTTGCTGATGAATTAATTGCATTTTACCGCTTATACTTTCATCTTCATTCCATACAACGTGTTCTCCATTGAGGTAATTGGTAGGAAGTGTATAGCCCCACATTTCAATTGCACTCTTTACACCATTTTCATAATGTGTCTTTGCAGAGTTACTGATATAACCCTTTATTGCAGCTTCTGCTAATATGAATTGTAATTCACTGTAGTTTAGCATATTGCCTAATAAAGGTTCGCTCATCAAAGAAGTTAAGGGAGCTGATTTGGCTACTGGATTTGTACCTATAGGGTATCCACTTGGCACACCTGCATATTCCCCATCATATAGACTTGCCCATTTCTGAACTCTAGGATCAGACCATTCATTCAAGTTGTCTATAAAAAATGAACTATATTTCGGCGTATACCAATCTCCTGGTCTCCACGTTGAAAAAGGAGATATATAAGGAGAGACTCCTGTCCATTTTAGTATAGCAGATTCCGAATTTCCTGTCATGATCGGGTATTCGTTTGGAGAGGTCTCTACCATCATTTTAATTTTAGATACTGTATTTAAAGATGGTTTATGTGCTACTCTTAATAATAAACGTAAGTGTAATGAGTTTCCAAATTTACGCCATAAACTGACGTTTCCTCCGTAGATAGGATCTCCACCCGAAGCAAGATTTGTAGCTCCATTTAACAAGACATTTGCACTATCAAGACTAGAGAAAATACCCTTGTAAATGTCTTCTTGATGATCAAAAGAAGGGCTAATATTTAGATTTCTGCCTTCTAAAGAAGTGCTAAATGGAATATCGCCATATACGTCTGTTAGGATAGAATATAGCCAAGCTTGACAAATTAAGCTCACACCCATATAATTTTTATCGCCATTTTTTTCAGCAAGATTATAGATGTCTCTAAAATTGTTGAGCTGTAGAAAAAGATTATTATATAAATAATCGGCTTCACTTGCTCGAATTTCATATCTAAAAATTTTACCATCACCGTCACCCATATTCACAGTTACTTGCATTAATTCATTCGTGATACGTTGCGAACGACTCATATTATATTCTACAGATTTCTTTAATGCTGTAGGTAATAAGTTTGCAGGGGTGACATTGCTTAATCCATTAGGATTCGTATTTATCTTTTCAAAATCTTTATTACAAGATGTGAAGCTAAATAATAATGCTATACTTGATAATATAATTGAAGTTTTCATTCTTATCTTATTTAAATTCCTATTACTAAGTTAAATCCAACAGTTCTAGTAGCAGGAAATTGCCCTAATTCAAAACCTTTGTTAATATCTGAGCCACTTAATGTTCCAAACTCAGGATCAAATATTGGCCATTTGGTCCACATAAATAGATCTCTTCCAAAAATTCCAATAGATGCACGTTGCAGTCCGATTTTTCTTAATTGATTAGCTGAAAACGAATAGTCAATTCTTGCCTCTCTTAGTTTTATAAAATCTGTTGAGTAAGTTGTTCCTTCTACGTTGTCTTTACCTAAATGAGCAGTATAGTAATCCCATACATTTTCAGTAATTACATCATTAGGACGGAATGTTCCATCTCCATTTGAAATCACACCTTTTCCAATGATTCCATTATATCTTCCCGGAAGTGTGTTTTTTGTTTTTCCTTGTTCAGCTAAGTTTGCTGCTGTCAAAGAATATCCTACAGCGCCTATTTGGGTATCAAATAAAAAGCTAGCTCTAAATTGTTTGTATTTGAATTCATTATTTATAGAAGCTTTCCATTCTGGGTTTGTGTTGCCAATATATTTCATTTGTGCATCTAATTTTGGAATACCATTTTCATAGATAATTTCACCTTCTGGTGATCTCAGATACCCACGCCCATACAAGTCACCCATACTTCCGCCTACATAAGCTACTATAGCTCCACGGCTACCAGGGCCATTTTGCAGTATGATATTTGGAAGTAAGTCTGTCAGTTCAATTACCTTGTTTCGGTTAGCTGTGAAAGTACCATTCAAGGTCCAACTAAATTTTTCATTGCGAATAGCGGTGAATGCAGATTCAATCTCGATACCGCTATTTTCGATTTGACCAGCATTCAATAATATAGTAGAGTAACCTGAACCTCTATCAATTGTTGCTTTCAAATGTTGATTAAATGTGTTGGACTTATAATATGTCAAACCAAGTGAAAACCTACTTTTGAATAAACGCATATCTGTACCGATCTCAAAACTGTTGGTCTTAAGAGGTTGTAGATCAGGATTAGGAATTAGAGTAGGGTTTGAAGCTCCTCCTGGAAAAGTATATTCGGGATTATAGGTATAGGAAGTTAAGTAAGCTGTTTGACCACCACTACCTACTCTCGCTAATGAAGAGCGTAATTTTAAAAAGTTAATTTCTTTTGGTAAGTCAAAAATATCATTAATTATTAAACTTAGATTAACCCCTGGGTAGAAAAATGAAGAATTTCCTTTACGCTCAGGCGTCGCTAATGTACTTGCCCAGTCATTACGAGCCGAAAAATCTACAAATAAGTAGTCCTTATAAGAGAATGTCCCGAGGCCATACCAGCTATTCAATACAAATTGAGACTGTAGTGGAGAGGAGATAATCAAACCAGAAGCATTCGCTAATGTGAAGTTTCCAGGTACAGATAATGAATCCGCTGAGTTTCTTTCTTGGTGACTCTCGTTTCTTAATGTACTTGCTCCGATTGTTGCACTGATTTTAATATCCGAATTAATCTCTTTTTTGTAGTTAATCATCATATCTGTACTCGTCTCTTGATCAGTTAACTGTTGAGTACGGTACATACCTTTTTTGAATTTTTCAGTGTCGTATGGACGCTGTTGAGACCTTCTTTCAGAACTTAAGTCAAGATTAGTTCTAGCCATTATGCTGAACTCGTTAGAGAAATCGTATGTCACTTCTACATTACCAGTTAAGCCATGGCGTTTATTTTTATTCAACATCTCGTATGATATTAAATACGGGTTGTCAGGGTAGCTACTGAAGGGATAGCTTTGTACTTCATTCTCAGAACCTTTTTTCCAATAGTCGGTTAGATAATTCAGTGGAGCATTAGGAACCCAAAAAATATTCCAATACATCAAAGATTGATTATTATAACCTGTAGAAGGTAAGTTATCACTTTGATTCTGTTTGTAGTTTACTCTAGCTTGTATTTTTAGCTTATCAGTAACCTTGTGACTTGCATTTATGGAAACCGTATTTCTATTGTACCCCGTGTTAGGAATGATCCATTTATTATTCAAATTGGTGTATGAAAAACGCATTGTTGTATTTTCATTACCTCCATCTAGCGTTATCGAATTTGTAAACGTTCTTCCAGTTTCAAAAAAATCTTTTCGAGCATTTGGGTGTGGTTCCCAAGGCGTTGGTGTTGTTGAACGAGTTTGTGTGATAGGATCATATTGATAAAATAATTGTCCATCGAATTTTGGGCCCCATGCAGAGCTTGTGCTTCTAGTGCTCGGTAAGCCACCTCCAGCATTGTATGAATAGAAGTTAGCACCTTCGTCCCCTTGGCCATATTCAAACTGATAATCAGGCCATCTTGAGATACTTTCAAAAGTTGTGTTAGAATTTAATGATACCCCTATACCTTTACGATTTTTCCCAGATTTAGTGGTGATGATGATGGCCCCATTTGCACCGCGTTGCCCATATAATGCTGTAGCATTTGGACCTTTTAAGATAGTTACATTTTCAATATCTTGTGGGTTAATGTCGGATAGCCCCGAACCATAATCCGTGGGAGAGTCATCGGATAGATAAGCGCCACTTCCTCCACCATTTAGTTTTCCACTACTAGAACTTATAACTATTCCATCGACTACGATTAAGGCATTATTGTCTCCAGTAAGATTATTTTCTCCGCGTAATATAATTTTATTTGAACCAGCTGGACCTCCTCCAGATCGCACTAAGTTTACCCCAGCTACTTTCCCAGATAATGCATCAGTCCAATTGTTAGAAATGGCGTCAGTTAATTGTTCACCTTTTATTTCTGTAGCCGCATATCCTAATGCTTTTTGATCTCTTTTAATACCTAGCGCTGTTACGACAACTTCATCAATATCTTGAGTATTTTCAATTAATACTATTTCCACATTATTGCTTGATGTAGTAAAGTTTTTAGTTACCGTATCATAGCCAATAAGATGAAAACTAATATTAGATGCATTAGCTAAGTCGATTTCAAATGAGCCATCTGCTTTCGTTTGTGTTAATACTTTGTTATTAGAACGGATTGAAACATTTGGTAATCCAGTCTTTGTAGTACTATTTACTACCTTCCCTTTAATTTTAATAGATTGTTGAAGGAATGTTGTTTCCGAAGAAAAATAATCGGTAGCATATAGCTGATTTCCAGAAAAACAAGAAGCGGCCAGTGCTATCCAAAGGACTTTCGTCGAAATTTTGCAAGCTTTAGACTGGTCTTGACTGATGTTTAACATATGATGTATATTTAATTTGGTACGAAATTGGTAATTTTAATATTAAGAGAATGTTAATTAATCTCTTATTGTGCGTTTTTTAATATGAAATCAGCATAAAGACTCATTTCTTTAACTGTTAAAGAAAGAGTCTAGTCGAAAACTTAAAAAAAATGCAGGTTTATGTGATTTTCGTCGTTACATTCTCCTTAATGAATCCACTCAAATATAGCGACCGCCACAGCAGCGCCTGTTAGTGGTCCAATTACAGGAACCCAAGCATACGATAAATTAAAGGATGCTTTGTTTTTTATTGGTACGATTGCGTGTATTATTCTAGGACCAAGATCCCTCGCAGGATTGATAGCGTATCCTGTGGTGCCTCCCAATGAAAGCCCAATTGCCCAAACTAAGAAAGCTACAGGAATAGCACCAATAGCACCTAGTCCTATCGTAGAGTGATCGGGTAGGGTTGCGTCTTTAAAATGAAGAATAGAAAAAATTAAGACAAATGTGCCTAATGCTTCACTGAAAAAGTTAATCGGATAGTTTTTAATAGCTGGGCTTGTACAAAATACCGCTTGTTTCCCTGAAGCATCATCGGTTACTTCAAAATGATCTTTATAAAATATCCATACTAATAAAGCGCCCAACATCGCTCCTAAAAGTTGTGCAAGCATGTATTGCATACCTAGAGCAATGTCCATATTACCCAAGAGAATGTTAGCAAGTGTTACTGCACAGTTGAGATGTGCTCCACTATAGGGGCCAGCGATAGTTACCGCTATGAATACAGCTAGTGCCCATGCTGTTGAGATCACAATCCATCCGGAATTGTTACCCTTTGTTTTGTTTAGAACAACATTAGCTACTACACCTCCCCCTAGTAGTATCATAATGGCTGTTCCAATAAATTCTGCAATAAATGGTGTCATAATTTTTGGAAATTAATTGAGTTATTTTTATTTATAGTTAGCCCAAAATTTTGCCGTCTCCGTAGCTCGTTTCCATTCTCTAAGTTGATGAGGCAGATGTTCATGATCTTGCCCAATGAAATTTTTTTCTTCAGACCATAATTCTTGAAGCTCTTGGACATCCTTCCAAAAGCCAACCGCTAGTCCTGCTAAAAATGCAGCACCAAGTGCAGTTGTTTCTGTTATTGAAGGACGAATTACTTTGGTCTTCAGAATATCCGATTGAAACTGCATTAAGAATGTATTCTGAGTAGCTCCTCCGTCTACGCGTAACTCTTTGATTGTGGTATTGGAATCAATTTCCATGGCTTTTAAGATATCATATGTTTGATATGCTATACTTTCAAGTGATGCTCTCGCAATATGTGCATCATTAGCTCCTCTTGAAAGACCTACCACAGTTCCACGTGCATCAGCATTCCAGTGTGGAGCGCCTAATCCAGAGAATGCAGGAACAATATATACACCATTAGTGTCAGTTACGCTTGTAGCAAGTTGTTCTACTTCATTGGAATTTTTAATGATCCCTAGTTCATCACGTAGCCATTGAACAACAGCTCCTCCTATAAATATACTACCCTCAAGGGCATAGGCTACATCGTTTCCTACTTTCCAAGCGATAGTGGTAACAAGCTTATTAGTAGATATTACAGGTTTGTTTCCAATGTTCATTAATAAGAAACAACCTGTTCCATACGTGTTTTTAACCATTCCTTTCTTAGTACATAGCTGCCCGAATAGTGCTGCTTGTTGATCACCAGCAATCCCAGCAATTGGAATACGTGTATTACCAATCTCAACAGCGGTATGACCATATATTTCAGAACTACTACATACTTTAGGAAGCATAGAAGCTGGGATATTGAATATAGCTAATAGCTCCTCATCCCACTCCAATGTATGTATATTGAATAGTAGTGTGCGAGATGCGTTAGAAACATCAGTAACATGTTGTTCTCTATTCGTGAGGTTATATACAAGCCACGAGTCTATCGTACCAAATGCCAGTTCTCCTCGATTAGCCAGGTCTCTAGCCCCTTCTACATGTTCTAAAATCCAATTTATTTTCGAGGCCGAAAAGTAAGAATCAATTAATAATCCTGTTTTTTGTTGAATAGTTTCTTGTAAACCCTTTTTCGCAATTTCTTCACAGTATTCTGCAGTTCGTCTATCTTGCCAAACAATAGCATTGTAAATCGGTTGGCCAGTTTTACGATTCCAGACTACAGTTGTTTCTCGTTGATTAGTAATACCTATTGCTTTTATCGTATCTAATTTGATATTAGCTTTGGTTATTACTTCAGATATAACCGAGAATTGCGAAGACCAAATCTCTAAAGCATCATGCTCCACCCATCCAGATTGAGGATAGATTTGAGTAAACTCCTTTTGTGCTATATCTACAATTTTACCCTTTCCATTGAAAATTATGGCTCTTGAGCTTGTAGTTCCTTGATCAATTGATAATATATAATCTTTACTCATAATGGTTTATTTAATTGATTGTTATAGAATGTATCTCGCTACTAGCTTAGAATAGTTTTCAACTTCGTTATTAATCCATTCTTGGTCTTTATTTAATTCTTGAGCCATGATAGCAGCTACTTTTGGAGCGATAGCCAAAGATGCTTCAGCGTCCAATAGTAGTAATCTAATACGACGAGCTAAGAAATCTTCAACTTTCGAAATCATTTCATTGTGACAAGCCCATACCACTTCAGCAGCAATATATTCATAGTTTGGATGTAAACGTTCAGCCAATACGGGATTGTTTTTTGCTAATTCTTGAATTTTATTAAAGTCTGAGCCATATACTTGCCAGTGACCAGGATGTTTTTCTAAGGTATATCCATGGATATGCAAATCTGTTGTTTTACACGATTTATTGCTCAACTTTCCTACTTCAATGGCCATATCAATAGTTTCTTCTGCCATCTTGCGATAAGTTGTCCATTTGCCACCTGTTATAGTTATCAAATTGGATTTACCCTTAATTAATTTATGATCTCTACTGATTTCTTTCGTACTATTTTCATTTCCAGATGTAGGCGCCGCTAACGGGCGTAACCCAGCGAATACACTCAGTACATCTTTACGTGTAGGAGGGTTTTCAAGATATTGCTCTGCTGTTGTCAGAATAAATTGGATTTCCTCTTCTAGAGGTCTTGGTTCTATTTGATGTTCATTAAGAGGAGTGTCTGTTGTTCCCAGTAATACTTTTCCATGCCAAGGAACCCCAAATAGGACTCTTCCATCACTAGTCTCCGGGATCATTAAAGCATCCTCATTACCTAAGAATTTTTTATCTATTACAATGTGTGACCCTTGACTTGGTCTAACAATATTCTTATGTTGCGGGGTATCTAGTTTTAATATATCATCTACGAATATACCTGTAGCATTGATGATAGCCTTAGCTTTTAAAGTATAGCTATTATTGTTTTCACGATCTAAAATTGTTATTCCATTAACGATACCGTTAACATCTTTATGAATAGCTGTCGCTTCTGCATAGTTTAATAGGGTTGCACCGAATTGCGCAGCTGTCTGACCAATATTTAGTGCAAGTCGAGAATCGTCAAATTGACCGTCAAAATATTGAATACCTCCCTTTAAGCCTTTAGCTTTTATTTTTGGTAATTTGGAGACTACTTCTTCTTTATTAAGTAATGT
Source organism: uncultured Sphingobacterium sp. (assembly GCA_947630335.1). Taxonomy (GTDB): domain Bacteria; phylum Bacteroidota; class Bacteroidia; order Sphingobacteriales; family Sphingobacteriaceae; genus Sphingobacterium. The sequence continues at coordinate 23,221 of CANRHE010000014.1, read as the reverse complement.
AGATTTTCCAATACGAAGACTACCAGCCATCCAATCGTATATTTTTAAACCAATCAAGAATTTCAATTTATTGAATAAGCTATAAGAAGGAATAACGAAACTCTGAACAAAAGAAACATGAGGTGCATTTTTAAAGATTAATCCACGTTCTTTGAGTGCTGAAAAAACGAGCTTCACATCACCATTTGCAAGGTAACGTACACCGCCATGAACAAGTTTAGTACTCTTGCTTGAAGTGCCTTTTGCAAAATCATATTTTTCAATTAACAACGTTTTAAATCCTCTCGAAGCAGCATCTAATGCTGACCCAAGACCTGTCGCTCCACCTCCAATGATGATAATATCCCATTCATCTTGTTTATGTAAGTTTTTTAACGCTTCGTTTCTATTGAAATTCATTTCTTTTGGCTTTTAATAATTCCTATTTATTTGTAAAAATAATAAAAAACGGAAATAAACGAAACTTTGTGAAGAAAATTGAACGATTTATTGCAATTAATGAATTAGTTCGTAACTTTCGGTAATGAATAATGTAGAAAGACATCAATATATTATACAACAGATCAATGCAAATGGAAATGTTTCCGTACTAGATTTGTGTGATAGTTTGGGCGTTTCATCCGTGACCATCCGTAAAGATTTACAATTTTTGGAAGATAGTAAGTTGCTATTTAGAACACATGGTGGCGCAACGATCCAAAATCCTTACCAAACGGACCGTCATGTAAACGAAAAGGCCAAATTGCACGAACTGGAAAAGGTATCTATTGGAAAGAAAGCTGCCTCCTTAGTAATGAAGAATGATTCTATTATCATTGGATCAGGTACTACCACACAGTTTTTGGCGAGAGAGATTATACCTATAGATAATTTGACTGTTGTTACTTCTGCCTTGAATGTTACTTTAGAATTAATAAAACATCAAACAGTAGAAGTAATTCAATTAGGTGGAGTCGTGAGGCATACCTCTTCTTCCGTCATAGGACAATATGCAGATGCTATCCTAAATAATTTCTTTTGTTCTAAATTATTTTTAGGAGTAGATGGTGTAGATTTAGAGTACGGTATATCTACAACCAGCGCTCAGGAAGCAATGTTGAATCATAAAATGATCGATGCTGCTCAAAAGGTTATTATCCTTGCTGACTCTAGTAAATTCGGACGTAAAAGTTTTGGGAAGATTGCAGACTTCTCCAAGATTGATACCATTATTTCAGATTCAATACCTGAAGAATATATTGATTATTTCGAATCAATAGGAGTTGAGATTATTATTTGTGATAAGGAATAGTACTTTATTTTAAATATAAAAAAGGCTCTATATGAATATATAGAGCCTTTTTTATGTTTTTTTATTAGAATCTAGCACCAATAGTTAAGATTCCTGTTGTGCGTTCATTTTTAATGTTTGCAACAGGATTTGTCAAACCTTGATCAAGCCAAAAAGGACTCATTGTATAGGGTGCTTCACTGTATTTGTTCATTTGATACACTACTGCTAAATCAGCATATATCGAGTTTGTAAGCTTTACACCCAGACCTAAACTACCATTGTAGTTTGTTTCTGAAGCCTGTTTGTAAGGATTACCAAAGTAATTAAATCCAGCTCTACCGCTAAGAATGTTGGTGAATAAATATTCCCCACCAACTCTAAAGTTAAAAACTCCTTGTAGGTTATTCTTAATATCATTGTTTACTGCAGTCAGACTGCTACTAGGAAAACCGTCAGAGCTAGAGTATCTAGTCGTATTGTAAGTGACATACTCTACGTCTGCAGATATCATACCTCTTTCAAAAAACTTAGTAGCTCCTACGCTAAATTTCCATGGTGTAGTCAGATTATAATCCAATTGACCATCATAGAACTTCGACTCATAGCTGTTGATTGGTTTAGGGGATGTTGCATCTTCATACATATCCACATCTGTATAGGCTCTAGTATCGTCTTGAATAGTTAGCCATGTAGGCGTTGTCACTGTAACACCAAGATTCCAATCTTTCGTTGGTTTAAATATTGCCCCTAATTTAAAGTCAACACCAGTTCCGCTAGTGACTTGTCTAAAATTATCGAAAAGCTCATAACTTTTATCTGCATAATTAGGATTAGTAACATCTACAGTGTTCTCTTCGATTTCTGCTAGAGATTTTGTCCATCCGTTTTCTATAAATCGAGTACCTTTTTCATACTGAAATGAAGTAATTCCTATACTAGCTCCTACAAAAATCTTATCATTATAATTAGAACCAAATGATAAAGCAGTTTTGTTTTTATTGCCTCGTGTTATTACTTCATTATATTGATTTTTACTTTCGTTTTCTTTAACTAGTGGGTAATAGCCATCATCAGGATTTTCATATAATTCTACAATTCCAGATTTGCTAAAATCATCTCTAAATGTTGAGTTATTAGCCATTAAATCTGTTAAGGTATTCACTATTGAAGAGTTGTTATTATTACCTTCATACACTAAGTTATTGTTATAATTTTGAGTTTTATTATAACTGATACCCATGTTAAAGTTCAACCATCCTGAACGTTTATAAGTAGGAAAACTAAATACAGCACCTGCTTGATCGATGCCAAAATTTGTTTTATTACTCGAGTTATTTGTACCTAAATAATCTGTTTTGAATTTATTTCCTGTCAAATTAAAAGTCGCAGAGACATCCGAACGACTATAAAAACCAAGACCTGCGGGATTACCATTGATAGTTGAAATATCGCCACCTATTGAGGTTTGGATATTACCCATACCTTTAATACGAGCTGAACCAGGATTGTCGTCTTTGGAGAAGATCACTGATTCATCAATGCTTTGCGCTTGTGCTTTCCCCCAGAATATACTAGAGATAAATGCTGACAGAATGATATATTTTAAATTCATAGTAGTAGTTTGATGCTTTATATTATTTCTAGCTACCCTTTACCTTATCTAATAAAGGGTAGCGAGGTTATTAATAATTATCTTCTTGACGATCCAGTAGATCTAGAGCCTCCACCCATACTTCCGGAAGATGAACCTCTCGAACTAGAACCACTAGACATTGATGAACCGGATGAACGTGAAGGAGGTGTACTCATCGTGTTATTGGAGTTCGATCTTCTTGCAGGAGCTGTAGTCGTTTGTGTTCTAGTATTTGCTGGCGCGCTAGTTGTTCTTCTAGACGTATTTGTCGAAGTTGCTGGGCGCGTAGTTGTATTCGTACTAGAGCTATTTGTATTATTAGGACGTATTACTGTGTTTGGCGTAGTTTCACGACGAGATGAAGCTGTTCCTCTAATGTTACTTGGAGTCGATGATTCCACTCTCGAAGTAGCTGTATTACGTCTCGATCCTTCTCTTGTGCCTGTCACTATACGACCATTATTATCTCTAACTACACTATTCGAGTTTCCTCTAGAAGTTGTAGCGCTCCCTCTACCTCCATTATCTGGTACCCGAGCATTAAAACGATCTCTTCCATCAGTACGGACTGTTGGTCTATTATGACGTGGGTTATAAGGATAATAACCACCTCCGTAATAACCATTGCCATAATAAGGGTGGCCCCAATTATTGTAGTACGAGTTCATACCCCAGTATCCACCACCATAAAATGGATTACCCCAATATCCACCACCATAGTATGGGTTACCCCATCCATAATACGGACTATTCCATCCCCATCCGAAGCCTAGTGAGAAACCATTGTTCCAACCCCAATTATTCCATCCAAATCCTATGCCAAAACCATTATAACCATACCAAGGATCAAAGAACGGATCAAAATATCTCATACCTGGTGAAGCATAATAAAAACGATTGATCCGGTTTGCATATTCTAAGTTATCATAACCTTCGTCATACTCTTGATCCGAATACTCATCAGCATAGTATCTGTTATCATTATTTTCATCTTGATATGCTCCGTCAGTATAGTAATAGTCTGGACTTTGATAAGCTGCCCCCGATCTATTAGCAGCTATATTACTATTATACATATCGTCCTTCAAAACGATTTGTTTGCTTGTAGAACATGCGCTGAATGCCATCAAAGTAGCTATGGCGAGTCCTCCAGTTAATATTTTGTTGATTTTCATATCTATTTAATCTCTAAGTGTTTAGATAATCTACTGTCTTTTTACTATCTTAGACGCAGTATTTTTCAAAGGTTTAATCCTCCAACTCAAAAATAATATAATTTTTCAGAGAATTATAAAATTCAGTATTATTACCTTTGTATAGTAATTTTTTTAATTAAATTTTCATCAAATAAATGGGTAAAGGAATAACAAGTCGTAGCGAAGATTATTCGCAATGGTACAATGACCTCGTTATTAAGGCAGACTTGGCAGAATATTCTGCTGTACGTGGATGTATGGTTATTAAGCCATACGGTTATGGTATATGGGAGCGTATGCAAGCCATTTTGGACAAACGCTTTAAAGAAACAGGACATAGTAATGCATATTTTCCTTTATTTATTCCGAAGTCTTTCTTTTCGAAGGAAGCATCTCACGTGGAAGGCTTTGCTACTGAATGTGCTGTAGTAACACATTACCGTCTTAAAAATGATGGAAATGGCAACATTGTCGTAGATGAAGAAGCAAAGTTAGAAGAGGAATTGATTGTCCGTCCGACATCGGAGACTATTATATGGAATACATATAAAGGTTGGATTGAATCTTATCGTGATTTACCCATTTTAGTGAATCAATGGGCGAATGTTGTGCGATGGGAGATGCGTACGCGCTTGTTTTTACGTACAGCTGAGTTTTTATGGCAAGAAGGTCATACGGCCCATGCAACTAGTGAAGAGGCAGTAGCTGAAGCTGAACAAATGCTGAATGTTTACGCCGAATTTGCTGAAGGTACTTTGGCTGTACCAGTTATCCGCGGTCGTAAAACGGAAAACGAGCGCTTTGCAGGAGCTTTAGATACATTTACAATTGAGGCATTGATGCAAGATGGTAAAGCTTTACAAGCTGGTACGTCACACTTTTTAGGACAAAATTTCGCTAAAGCTTTTGATGTGAAATTTACATCAAAAGAAGGCAAACAAGAATATGTATGGGCTACATCATGGGGAGTATCTACTCGTTTGATGGGGGCTTTGATTATGGCACACTCTGATGATCAAGGGCTTGTGCTGCCACCTAAATTGGCGCCAATTCAAGTTGTTATAGTGCCTATTTTCAAAACGGAAGAAGAAAAAGCAAATATTGATGCTTTTGTACATGCCTTAAATACAGAATTAAAAGCTAAAGATATTTCGGTCAAATATGATGACCGTGATACACAACGTCCAGGTTTTAAATTTGCAGAATGGGAGTTGAAAGGTGTTCCTGTACGCTTGGCTATTGGTGCGCGTGATATGCAAAACGGAACAGTAGAGCTAGCACGTCGTGATACTCAAACGAAAGAAACAGTTTCTCAAGAAGGTTTAGCGAATAGAATCGAGAATTTAATGATCGAAATTCAAGATAATATCTTTAACAAAGCATTGAAGTTTCGTGATGAGCATATTACAGAAGTTACCTCATACGATCAATTTAAAGAGGTTTTGGACACCAAAGGTGGTTTTGTTTCATGTTTTTGGGATGGTGAAGTAGAAACTGAAAAGCGTGTGAAAGAAGAAACTAAAGCGACAACACGTTGTATTCCTTTAGATTATACTGAAGAGCAGGAGGGTGTTTGTATATTCACGGGTAAACCGACTAACAAACGTGTATTGTTTGCTAAATCATATTAATCTTAATATAGTATTAGGTTATTAAAAAAGGGGAAGGAAACTCATGTTTCTATCCCCTTTTTTCTTTTATCTTTATGACTATGAAAACAATATTGATTTTAGGATGCGGTTGGGTAGGTGAGGAGTTCGCTATGGCTATGCTTGATAAGGGATTTTCAGTTTATGCAAGCACGACTTCAGAGGAGAAATCTATGAAATTAAAAAACATGGGGATAAAGTCTTTTATTCATGATTTTGATTTAAATCCAGAGCCTACTACGTCATTGCCTACTAACTTTGATTATGTGCTTACGTCAATCCCTGCAACATCTAAATTATCCTTAGATCAGATCAACTATCGTTTCGCCAATATTCAGAGTTTTTTTAATATTATTTCATTCACAAAACATATATATTTAAGTTCTATTGGGGTATATCCTAATATAGATGGTTATTTTACGGAAGATTACGAACTCGTAGCTAATGAGAGATTGCATGGAGCCGAAATCATGATGTTGGAATTGGAAAAAACCTCAGTTTATAGATTAGGTGGTTTGTTTGGTAAGAAAAGGATTTTTGCCAAGTATTTTGAAAATAGGGTTTGTACAACAGGAGATCAATTAGCCAATTTCATACATTTAGATGATGTAATAGCTCTCATCTACAATGGATTCCTGCGTGATATACAGTTCCCAATTTATAATATTGTAGCTCCCGAACATCCTACCAAAAAAGAAGTTATCCTAGCCTCAGCTATTAAATATGGGTTCTATTTACCGTCGGCATGGGAGCCAGAAGATTCCTTCCAAAAACGAGTAGATGGAGCCAAAATTATTGAAGAATTAAATTATTGTTTTTCTTATCCTAATCCAATAAACTTCTAATTCAATCCTTTGTATGTCTGATTTTAATCTTCAAAAATTTTTAGATAATAAAGTTAAAGAGTACAATCAACCGGGATTTATTCCGAATGATCCAGTTTGTATTCCGCATCTGTTCACACAGAAGCAGGATATTGAAATCATGGGTTTTATTGCTTCAATATTGGCTTGGGGTCAGCGTAAAACTATCATCAATAAGTGTAAAGAGTTGATTGAACGTATGAATGGCAAGCCGTATCACTTTATTATGAATCATAATGATGAAGACCTAAAGCAGCTGTTAGGTTTCAAGCATCGTACTTTTAACGATACTGATTTATTGTATTTTGTGGAGTTTTTCAACTATCACTACCATCGATTCGATTCTTTGGAAGATGCATTTTTAATAGGACAAGAAAATATCAAAGCAAAGGATATTTCTATTGAAAAAGCGTTAGATGAATTCAAAAAGTATTTTTTTTCATTGCCTGATTATCCTCATCGAACACGTAAACATGTAAGTTCCCCAGCACAGAAGTCAACATGTAAACGGTTGAATATGTTTTTGCGATGGATGGTTCGTGTCGATGACAAAGGTGTCGACTTTGGGATTTGGAATCGAATAGCACCTTCTCAGTTAATATGTCCATGCGATGTACATGTAGAGCGAGTAGCTCGTAAGTTTAACCTTATCACCATGGATAAGGTCAACTGGAAAACTGCAAGAGAACTAACAGATAACTTATTAATACTTGACCCTAAAGATCCAGTAAAGTATGATTTTGCTTTGTTTGGATTAGGGGTCGAACGTGAAATGTAGAACTTATGATTGACTAAGTTTCTCTATAATATCTACTACACGATTAGAGTACCCAAATTCATTATCATACCATCCCACTACTTTCACTAATCCACCTACTACAGATGTCAGTTGCGAATCGAATACGCAGGAATAAGGATTGTTAATAATATCTACAGAGACGATAGGATCTTCTGTGTAGAATAGTACCTGCTTTAATTCCCCCTCTGAGGCTTCTTTAAATTTTTCATTTATTTCTTGAACACTCGTTTCTTTAGCCAGTGTACACGTGAAATCGGTCAGCGATCCATTCAATACGGGTACGCGAATACCTGCACCGCCTAATAGCCCCTCTAGATGAGGGAAAACGTTGGTTATAGCCTTTGCAGCACCTGTGGTCGTAGGGATGATAGATGAAGAAGCTGCTCTTGCTCTTCGTAAGTCTCTATGAGGGGAATCATGTAGATTCTGATCTCCAGTCATCGAATGCACAGTAGTGATATAGCCATCCTGTATCCCCCAATTTTCATCTAATATCTTCACGAGGGGAGCAACGTTATTAGTCGTACAAGAAGCGTTAGAAAATATCGGAACCGACCAGTCAAATGTCTTATCATTGATTCCTAGCACTACCGTTGGAATTTCTTTATCAGGTGATGGGGCAGATATCAATACTTGCTTAGCTCCGGCAATTAGATGTTTATTTGCTTTGTCTTTGGATGTAAAATGTCCAGTCGATTCTATGACAAGATCAATACCTAAAGAAGACCATGGTAAATTTTCTGGATCTTTTTCATTCAGCACCTGTATAGATTTGTTGTTAACAAGGATGCTATTTTTTTGAAAACTAATTTTACCCGGAAAAGGACCATGTACCGAATCATACTTTAATAAGTGAGCTAGCGTTTCGGAATCAGTCAAATCGTTTATTGCTATGATCTCAACGTTCTCCAATCCACGAGAAATAATATTTCGTAAAGTATGCCTTCCGATACGACCGAATCCGTTAATTGCTATTTTCATTTATTATTAATTATGATAATGTAAAGTAAGACTACTTGGTATAGGCTTTAATAATTTCATTTATATCTTTATCACCATCCCAGTACGTCACTAATTTTTGATCTTTACCATAAACGTAGTTGGCAGGGTATTGTTTTGGAACATGGAATTTTTGAATAAAATCCTGATTCCGATCGTATAATACTTCTACATTAGGTTTGCCTACTAATTCTTTGGCAAATGTTTCTAAAAAGGAAGCTTGTAAAGCAGGATCGTTCATAGAAACAAAATAAATATTTACGTTTTTTAATTTATTATAGTTTTTAGCTAATGCTGCAGCTTCAGTTTTACAATGTGAACAATTAGGGTCAAATAGAATAAAAGCCGTATTTTTTCCTTTAGGAATGTCTGCGTTTGTAAATGATACACCAGACTTCACTTTATAAAATGTAAAAGGAGGTATATCTTGTGCAGGAGCAGCCTGAGTAATATCTACAGTTGGCGTACTCTTTTGACTATGCTGGGTATGATTATGATCTGAAGTATGATGATGATCGGCGTGTTCATCTTGTGTCTGAACCACTTCGGTAGAGGCTTGATTACTCTGTGCGTTTGAGCAACTCGAAAGCGTTAGAATAGTGCCAAACAAATAACAGGCAGGAAATATCATTTTTTTCATAGATATAGTTTTGTTCTCTACAAATCTAGTTAAAATTAGAAACTCTTTGCGTCATATTTATGCTATGTTTCTATCCTAATTTGTCCTCCTACTATTCATAAAAAAAGCAGCTTATCAATAGTGTGATAAGCTGCTTTCGTATAATAATTAGAGAACAATTATGGTGTTACTACTTTTACTTTTCCCTCTTCTTTTTTAGTGGATAGCATATTGTCTTTTCCTAAGTCATAGACAACAGGAGCTGCTAATACTATAGACGAATAAGTACCTACAATTATACCTACTAGAATAGCAAACGAGAATCCTCGGATTACTTCACCACCGAATATAAATAAAACTAATAGTACGAAAACAATAGTTAACGAAGTAATAATTGTACGGCTCAATGTAGTATTAATCGCATGATTCACCACAAACCCAAAGTTACTCGTAGTACCTTTTGCTTTTTTCACATCTTCACGAATACGGTCAAATACTACTACTGTATCATTGATAGAGTAGGCAATTACCGTTAATATCGCTGCCACAAAATGTTGGTCGATATCTAATGAGAATGGTACGATTCCATCTAAGAATGAAAATAGACCTAACAAGATAATCGTATCATGGATAGTAGCCACCGCTGCACCAATAGAATATTGCCATTTGTGGAAACGAATTAAGATATAAGCTGCAATGATTAAAATTGAAATTATACCAGCTGTTATTGCTCTATCTTTAATATCAGCAGCAATACTAGGACCTACTTTCTGTGAGGATAAGATCTCATAGCTACTACCTTGTATTTTTGATAAACCTTCGTTTAATTTTGCTAATACTTCCGCATCAGCTGCATCAGAAGTCTCTTCAATTTGGTATGTTGTAGTGACACGTACCTGATTTGAATTACCGAAAGTCTTAACTTCTGTAGTTGATTGGAAAGTTTCATCTAGATTCTTTCTTACATCTTCGATGTCAACTGCTTGATTATAACTAACTGTATATGATCTTCCTCCTTGAAAATCTACACCATACGTAAAACCTTTAGTAAAAATACTCGCTAAAGATAATACTACAGCGATTATTGAAACTGCATAGAATGTTTTACGTTTCTTAATGAATTGGAAATTTGCACCAACCAACGTGTTAGCTGACCAAGGGAATGATAAACTTACCTTGATATTTCTGTCTAGCATAAACTCGAAGATCAAACGAGAAATGAAGATAGAAGTAAATAACGAAGTAATAATACCTAACATCAATGTCGTTGCAAATCCTAAAATCGGACCCGAACCAAAGAAGAATAAAACTACACCTACCAAGAAAGTAGTAATCTGAGAGTCTAAGATAGATGGTAAAGCATGCTTATAACCATCAGCAATAGCCTGACGTATACCTTTACCTAACCTTAACTCTTCACGAATACGTTCATAAATAAGTACGTTGGCATCGACGGCTGTACCCATTGTTAAGACGATACCCGCAATACCTGGCAATGTCAATACCGCATTCAATGACGCCAAAATTCCTAATAAGAAGAATACGTTGAATAATACGGCAATGTTAGCTGCCCAACCTGCTCTGTTGTAATAGGTAACCATAAAGATCATAACTACGATTATACCAATAATAGCAGAGTTAACACCCGCATCGATTGCAGCTTGACCTAACGAAGGACCAACAATAGCCTCTTCTACAATTTTAGCAGTTGTTGGAAGACGACCTGCTTTTAATACGTTTGCTAAATCTTTTGTGTCTTCAATTGTGAAATTACCTGAAATTACGGAGCTACCACCTGGTATTTCTTGATTTACTGAAGGTGCCGAATATACTACACCATCCAATACAATAGCAATAGCTTCTCTATTTTGAGCTGCTTTTGCAGTTATTTTACGCCATTCTTTAGAACCGTAAGAGTTCATTTGCATGTTTACTACTGGCGCGTTCGTTTGATGATCAAAGTTATCTTTAGCATCTGTAATCACATCACCTGTTAATACAGATTTGTTTTCACCTGGAGCTAATTTGATAGCATACAAAGAAAGGTAATTAGGTGAATTTTGCTCTGGTTTAACAGCCCACATTAATTTCAAGTTTCCAGGTATTTGAGATTTAATCTCTGGACGCTCAAGGTATGCATTAACTTTGGCAGTATCTTTCAGATTCGCAATACCTACTTGCGGACCAGGCATCAACTGTTGTTGACCATTCTCTGCTGTGTAAATCGACGGATTCAAAATAGCAAACAATGGATTATCATTTGTTAAGTTGGCAGCAGTAGCTGAAGAATCACTTTTGTTATCTTTATTACCTGCTAAGCTTGATAATAAACTTTCTTCTTTTTTAGTCGAATCTGTTTCACTTGGCGTAGCAGTTGCTTTTGAAGTTTCTTTTAATGAAGAGCTTAATGTTTTATTAACATTATCTAATAGTGGAAATATTTGTCCATTATCAAATGTCTCATAAAACTCAAGTTTCGCTGAACCTTGAAGTAATTTACGCACACGACTCTCATCATTTACACCAGGTAATTCAATTAAAATACGGTTTGTACCTTGTTGAATTTGAATGTTAGGTGATGATACACCAAATTTATCAATACGGGTACGCAGTACTTTGTACGAGTTTTGAATAGCATTGTCAGCTTCTTTCTGTAAGAATTTTCTAACATCAGCATCCGAACTTGTCGTTTTAATAAAGTTGGAGTTATCACTAGTCGCAAAAAAGGTAGCTAATGAAGTTGAAGCACCTGACGACTTATATTCATCAATAAATAAATCAACTACGGATTTGTTAGTAGTTTTACTCGTTTTGATGGCATTGGATAATGCTTGGTTGAACTTTTCATCCTTTGGGTTATTAGCCAAATTTTGAATTAATTCGTCAAGAGATATCTCCATCGTAACGTTCATACCTCCTTTAAGGTCTAGGCCTAATGCTAATTCTTGAGCTTTCGCTTCTCTGTATGTGAATGTGGCGAATCCCAAATTATATATAGGTTCACCAGCAATTGAATCTAAATAAGCTTTTTCTTTTGCAATATCCCCTCCTGCATAAGATGCAGCTTCTCGCTCCACTTTCCTAGTGAAATAAGTGAATGATAGTGCATAGAGACACGCTAATGTCACTATAACTACCAAAAATTTAATCAGCCCTTTACTCTGCATTTTTTTTTTATTAGTTTGATATAGTTTATACTTTAAATTGCGATGTAATGATAATATTTTTTACCAAGATTCGCAAAGTTATGAAAAAAATGTAAAAGGATGTAATGATAGTTCGTGAATTAAATTATACTATGTAATTTGCTATTCGTTTAACATTGAGGGGGTTAAATGAATAGAGGCTCTTGCATCAGAAACAATAAAATAATTTTGAGATTTTGATCGATTTTCTTCGATAGATTTTGAGAATCTATGTGTAATTAAAAAAGCTTGCTGTGATATAATCACAGCAAGCTTTAATCTTCTTATTTTAAGATGTATTTAATACCAAATGTAAAACCGTCTCCTTCAAACCCTGTATGGTGTGTGAAACCCAAATAAGGTTTATAGTCTAAGTGTAATCCTAGAGGCATCGTCGGGATTTTGTATTCCAAACCAATTTGAGGACGTAAGCCAAAGTACGTAGCTGATTTACTTTCTGGTGTATGGAAACCTAATTGAGCACCAACACCTACATACCATGCTAAGCCTTCAGCGCCATTAATAGGTCTCTCATATTGCCAGTCTGCACCAAGATTAACCCAGTCTTTAGCAAAACCAATCTGGAACTGTGCCATTTGTGGCCCGTTTAAAGCTGTTTTATATTGAATACCGAAGTTTGAACCATCGTTACCATCAAATACAACACCTAATGCTGATTTGAATGGTGCTTGTGCTTTTGCTTCTTGTGATATCGCAGTTAAGGATAATACAGCTAATAGTGGTAAAAATAATTTTTTCATAAACGTGTAATAAAAATAGTTTTAAAATATCTTGTTTAGAGTTTAACGATGCAAATTCCTTGCCAATTTGGTTGTATAAACTACTTAGAGTTATTTTAATACTCCATTGTATGGTTTCAAATGCTTTTTGACCAGTGTATTTAACTATTTGTGAAAAATAACATCAAGCTCCAATCTGATTGGTGTTTAATTCGAAATAGGCATGGATTATAATCATGGTTTAGTCCTAGTTTAGTCGGACTTAGTTCGGACTTTATTCGGTTTTATCCGAATGAAGTCCGAACTAAGTCCGTATGATGTCCGAATGAAGTCCGTATTAAACACTTTGATGTATAGAAGAAGGTAAGGAGTTGGTAGATCTATCTATTGTGTAGAACTTGATGAAGCAAGCGGTATGTAGATTAATGCTGAGCAATAGAATAGTTTGGTGGGTATATGCGTAATAGGGTGATAAATATAAGGGACGAATAACTTATGATGAAATAATTTTGTTTGTGTTGAAAAAAAATGTAACTTTGCCTGGCAAATAGAAAACCCAAACGGTATTTGCCATGCAATTAGATCCACAAAAATTCGTAGCTGAAGGTCTTACATATGACGATGTATTATTAATACCAGCTTATTCAGAGATTCTACCAAGAGATGTAGATACAAGTACCTTCTTAACAAAAAAAATTAGATTAAATATTCCCTTAGTATCTGCTGCTATGGATACTGTTACAGGCGCGGAATTGGCAATTGCTATTGCTCAAGCTGGCGGAATAGGTATGCTGCATAAGAATATGACGATTGACGAGCAGGCTGCCGAAGTACGTAAAGTAAAACGATCTGAAAGCGGCATGATTCAAGATCCAGTAACTTTGTTAGAGACAGCTACTGTGGGAGATGCTTTCAGTATTATGAGAGAGCATAAAATCGGAGGGATTCCTGTTATCGATTCTTTAGGTAAGTTAGTCGGAATTGTAACCAATCGTGATTTACGTTTTCAAAAAGTAATGTCAAGACCTATTAATGAGCTTATGACGAAAGATAATCTTGTCGTAGCACCTGAAGGAACTGACCTTATCAAAGCAGAAGAGATTCTTCAAAATGAAAAGATTGAGAAATTACCTGTAGTGGATGATAACTATATCCTTAAAGGATTAATTACTTTTAAAGATATTCAAAAATATAAGCATTACCCTAATGCAGCTAAAGATGAACACGGACGTTTGTTAGTAGGTGCGGCTGTGGGTGTTACTCCGGATACATTAGAGCGTGTAGATGCTTTAGTTAAAGCTGGAGTGGATGTTATTACAATTGATACGGCTCACGGACACTCTTTGGGGGTTATTAACAAATTGAAAGAAGTAAAGGCTAAGTATCCAGAATTACAAGTGATAGTGGGTAATATTGCTACTGGTGCAGCTGCTAAAATGTTAGCTGATGCTGGCGCTGATGCTGTAAAAGTAGGTATCGGACCAGGTTCAATATGTACCACTCGTATCATAGCTGGAGTGGGTGTACCACAATTATATGCTGTCTATGAAGTAGCATCTGCCTTGAAAGGAACAGGTGTACCTTTAATAGCAGATGGGGGTGTCAAACAAACTGGTGATATTGCGAAAGCAATTGCTGCTGGTGCAAGTACAGTAATGGCAGGTTCATTATTTGCAGGTGTGGAGGAAGCTCCAGGCGAAACTATTCTATTGGAAGGTCGTAAGTTCAAGTCATACAGAGGAATGGGGTCGGTAGAAGCGATGGAAAAGGGATCTAAAGATCGTTATTTTCAAGATGTGGAAGATGATATTAAAAAACTAGTTCCAGAGGGGATTGTAGGAAGAGTTCCGTATAAGGGTACATTGGCAGAAGTTGTTTATCAATATATAGGTGGCTTACGCGCATCAATGGGTTACTGTGGGGCAGCTACTATTGAAAAATTACAACAAGCACAATTTGTACGTATTACAGGAGCTGGTTTAAGAGAGTCTCATCCTCATAATATACAAATTACTAAAGAAGCTCCTAATTATAATAGTAGAGGTTAGTTCTTTATTTAATTATAAATTATTTAATGTTAAAAGGGTATCTCTGTAAGAGATACCCTTTTAACATTAATAAGTATGACTAATGAGTTTGTATCTCTCTTGCTTCAAGTTATTACTTATTTGTAAACCTATAGCTCAATTATTAGCTATTTCTCTCCTTTATGCTTCTTTTTTATTTTGTTATTTTTAAATTTTAAGTGTAAAAAATATAATTATTTCAAAAAAATAATACATTATATAGAATAAATACATATTTTTGATATTGTATTTAACAAATTGTCTATTTTATATCTAAATAATTATTTCTAATGAAGCTAAGTCAAAAACAAGCCTTATTTGAATCTGATGTTTTAACACGTTTTGATTTATTTAAAAGTCTTTTTTTAACCTTACCCTTTCAACAGGTTAAACATACCGGTATTCTATTACCATTTTTTGCTAAACATTGTGAAGAAGGTGTAAAGAAGAATCTTTCACCAGAGATTATTATAGATAGTTTTTTTGGTCAATACGAGCAGTATGTCCATATGGAGGATCGTATCGATTTATTGTTTAGAATAGTTCAATATATCGAAAGACAAGTTGTATTGTTTGATGCTGTCGAAGATTCTTCTTTTGAATCTGTAGGACGGTCGGATGAAAATGCTGGTTTAGATGCTTTGTTTGGGTTGGCTCGTGATGATGAAAAATTGAAAAGGAGTATCGTGGAGAAACTAAAAGACTTTTCGGTACGTTTAGTTTTGACGGCGCATCCTACGCAGTTTTATCCGGGACCAGTCTTAGGTATTATTAATGATCTGGTGGATGCCATTAAGTCAAATGATATTTCTAATATCAACTTGTTACTTCAACAATTGGGTAAGACTCCTTTTATTAAAAAACAGAAGCCTACTCCCGTAGATGAGGCAATTAGTTTGGCATGGTACCTAGAGAATGTTTTTTATAAAGTAGCTTCGGGCATACAAACTAAGATTGATAATGAACTGGATGTTCAAGAAGGCGATGTAAAACAATTGGTAGAGCTTGGTTTTTGGCCAGGAGGTGACCGAGATGGCAATCCGAATGTAACGGTAGAGAGTACCAAAAAAGTAGCTTCTATGTTGCGGACTGTATTATTTCGTTGTTACTATAGAGACTTTAGAATTGTTAAACGTCGTATAACATTTAGCGGAATCGAAGAGTATTTGGATAATTTACAGACTATCTTTTATGAAAATAGTTTTAATCCGATCGAGAATCCTACGGATGATACCGCTGAGATTCTAGATAATCTGTATGCGATTAAGCGAGTTTTGAATGAGCTCCATAATGGATTGTTCGTGGAGTTGGTCGAAGACCTAATTCGTAAAGTAAATACTTTTGGTTGTTATTTTGCTACACTCGATATTCGTCAGGATAGCTCTATATTACGCCAAACCATTAGCTATCTTGTTGATAAGTACCCACTAGAGACACAAGTTGATAGCGAGCAACTTCAAGGCTCTGAGGAGTCTAAAATAGCAGCGCTGCGTTTTACAGAAGATTATTTGGATGAGGATAATAGTATCACGCCATTAGTGCAAGATACGATTGGAGTGATTCGTTATCTTAAGCATATTCAGGCTTCTGGTAGTGAACGTGCAGCGCAGCGATTCATAATTTCTAACTGTCAACAGGCTTCTGATATATTGGGCTTAATGCAGTTATTTTTATGGCAAGGGTGGGTGAAAGAGGAATTGACAATTGATTTTGTTCCTTTATTCGAAACTGTAGACGATTTATCAAGAGCTGCAGATGTTATGCGTACACTGTACACCAATAGTCATTATATGAGTCACTTGGAGCGTAGAGGTAAGAAACAGACTATCATGTTGGGATTCTCTGATAGTACTAAAGATGGTGGGTATTTAATGGCAAATTGGTCTATCTATAAGGCTAAAATGGAACTAACAGCTTTGGCAAGAACATATGATGTAGATTTAGTGTTTTTTGATGGTAGGGGTGGGCCTCCTGCTCGTGGAGGGGGTAAGACGCAACGCTTCTATGCCTCAATGGGTAAGGATATCGAGAACAAACATATTCAATTAACTATACAAGGACAGACGATAAGTAGTCAATATGGTTCTTTGGACACGGCTCAATATAATATTGAACAGTTAATTCAAGCTGGATTATTATCAGAGATAAAACAAAAAGATGGCGACACATTGACTGAGAAACAAAAGGAAGTGATCGATATGGTAGCAATCGAAAGTTATAATAAGTTTATGAACTTACGTAATCATCCTTTATTCTTGAAATATTTAGAAACGTTGAGTCCATTGAAATCTTTGTCTTCTATTAATATTAGTAGTAGACCGGTAAAACGTAACTCCGATAAGGAGTTGAGATTGGAGGATTTACGTGCAATATCTTTTGTAACAGCATGGAGTCAGCTGAAACAGAATATACCAGGTTTCTACGGTGTAGGCTCTGCATTGCAATGGGCAGAGGAAAATAATCTATGGTCGTATGTAAGTAACTTATACCAAAATTCAGGTTTTTTTAATACATTGATTGACAATTGTATGATGTCAATGACCAAGTCTAATTTTAATATTACAGCGTACATGAAGGATGATCCTGTATTTGGTGAATTTTGGATGAACTTGAATGAGGAGTATGAAAAGACGAAGAAATATTTGAAGAAATTAAGTGGGTTTTCGGTTTTAATGGAAAATTATCCTGTCGAGCGAGAGTCTATTCTCCAACGAGAAAAAATTGTACTTCCGTTACTTATTATACAACAATTTGCGATTCGTGGATTGAAAAGTGAGAATCTGAAAGAGGAAGAAGAAGCTATTTATAGAAAATTGATTAGTAGGACACTTTATGGTGTAGTTAATGCAGGAAGAAATTTAGCTTAATGCGGAATTCTAATAGATATTTTATACTTTTGTATTTGTAAAAAGAATCGAAATGAAATTAAATACTTTGTTTGTAGCTGCGGTTTGTGCAAGCACTTTGCTTACATCTTGTGTGTTCAAAACTGCTGAAGAAAATCAATTAAAATATACGCACACTTCATTGGTAGATGGTGATGCTTTTGCTGCTATTCAACATTTGAATGAAACTGCAGTAAATGGTGTTAAATATGCTGATTTAGCTGAAAAAGAAGGCAATGCTGCTGCTGTTGCTGTAAAAGTTAAAAGTTTCTACACGGAGTTTTTACCACAGTTGGACGCTGTTTCAACAAAGTGGGATGTAACTTTGAATCCAGTACCAGCTATCGATGCTAAATATATCGATTCAACAGCTGTGACAGTAGATACAAAATCAACAGGTTATGAGCATGAAGCACAGTTGGAGATTGCTTATGTAAAAGAGCAGTTGACAAGATTGACTAAAAATACTAATGCAGACCTACAGAGCTTTGCGAAAGAACAATTAGCAAAAGCGTCGGAATTGTATACGCAAATTGGTGGTGTTGAGCAAGCTCATTCGCATCATTAATAGTTAGGAATACTATCATCAAAAAGCATCCTTCTCGGATGCTTTTTGATTATGTATCCATTTTATAATTTAATTATTTGATAACATTTAGTTCATTATAGAATCGCATACTTGTTAGATTAATCTTTAATATATAAATATATACGTCTTGAGATACGCAGCAATAGATATTGGCTCCAATGCGGTTAGACTTTTGATCGCAGATATTATCGACAAAGGAGATGAAGTAGTTTATACTAAGAATACATTATTACGTGTACCACTGCGTTTGGGTGATGATGCATTCATTAATAAGCGAATCTCGGAGAATAAGTTTGATGATTTGGTCAAAACTATGAGTGCTTTTAAAAGCCTCATGGAGGTATATAAAGTTTCGGATTGCTTAGCATGTGCAACTTCTGCTATGCGGGACTCGGAGAATGGTGCGGAGGTTGTAGAGGCATGTAAAAAAGTAGGTGTTGATATTCAAATAATTGATGGTAAACAAGAAGCTAAGATCATCTATGGATCACACTTGATCAATAATATAGATCGTGATAAGGTATACTTGTATATCGACGTTGGAGGGGGAAGTACAGAGATATCATTGTTTGCGGATGGTGTATATGTATCCTCAAAATCTTTCAACTTGGGTACTATACGTATTCTTGATAATCAAGATACAGAAGAGACGTGGGATGATATGCGCAAATGGGTGCGCGAAGTGACAAGAGGATATAAGAGTATATATGGTATAGGAACTGGTGGGAATATCAATAAGCTATCTCGCATAGCTAATAATAAGGATGAAATGCCTATTTCGTATGCAAAATTGAACGCGGTATATGCTTATTTGAAATCGTACTCGTTAAAAGGGCGTATTCAAGATTTGGGCTTGCGGTCGGATCGTGCAGATGTTATTATACCTGCTGCTGAAATTTTCTTAACGATCATGAAGGTTGCTCAGTTGAAAAATATTGTTGCTCCTCGCTTAGGTATGGTGGATGGTATTATTCAATCGTTGATCAATAAAAATTTTAAAAAATAAAGCATATAAATACTTGTCCCTTTTAAAAAAAAGTATATTTTTGCTAAGCAATTTACCTAGGTGGCGAAATTGGTAGACGCACCATCTTGAGGGGGTGGCGCTCGCAAGGGCGTGGCAGTTCGAATCTGCTCCTAGGTACTTTAAAAAAACTATAACGGTAGATTGTGGAAAACAATCTACCGTTCTTTTTATCTATAGATTGTTAGCTTTTACGGTGATTTCGGCGACATCTAATACTTGTATCTCCGCTTCTTTCTCCTTGACCTTTATACCGTCGCTTAGCATGGTCATACAAAAGGGACATGACGAAGCTACAATACTCGCTTTAGTATCAATGATATCTTCGGTTCTTTCTAAATTAATTTCTTTTATTCCATTTTCAGCTTCCTTAAACATCTGTGCCCCTCCAGCGCCACAGCAAAGT
The DNA here is from genome assembly GCA_947630335.1 of uncultured Sphingobacterium sp. GTDB lineage: Bacteria > Bacteroidota > Bacteroidia > Sphingobacteriales > Sphingobacteriaceae > Sphingobacterium. The sequence continues at coordinate 3,295 of CANRHE010000014.1, read as the reverse complement.
CCATTACTTTTACAGCGCTTCATTTCGATGAGATCAGCATCTAATGACTCCAGAACTTTTCGTGGAGCCTCATAAATATTATTACCACGCCCAAGGTAGCAAGGGTCATGGTAGGTAATTCTTTTACCTTTGAAACTATTACCATCTGCTGGCTTTAACATTCCTTTGTCAATTAACGATTGTATAAGTTGGGTATGATGAATAACATCGTAGTGTCCTCCTAAGGATGGGTATTCATTTTTAAGTGTATTAAAACAATGCGGACAAGCAGTAACTATTTTTTTTATTTCGTAATTGTTTAGTATCTCAATGTTTGTCATAGCTTGCATTTGGAAAAGAAATTCATTTCCTGCTCGCTTTGCAGGATCACCTGTACAGCTTTCTTCATTGCCTAGTATCGCAAATTTAATACCGACATGATGTAGTATTTTACAAATATCTCGTGTAATACGTTGTGCCCTTTCATCATACGAACCTGCGCAACCCACCCAAAATAATAAATCAGGGATTTCACCTTTAGCGATTAGTTCTGCTGCGGTAGGAATTTGTAATGTATTTTCCATGTTTATTGATTTTTTGTATTACTTTTCTGTCCAATTCGTTCTGTCTGCTTGTGCATATTTCCATGGAGCTCCGTTATTTTCTAAATTACTCATCATATTATTAAGACTCGTAGGAGCTTGAGATTCTTCCATGACGACATATTGACGTAAACCCATTATTATTTCTAAAGGATTGATGTTGACGGGACATTGCTCTACGCATGCATTACACGTAGTACATGCCCATATTTCCTCTCTTGATATGTAGGTGTCTAAGAGCGATTTGTTATCATCTATATACTCTTTATTCGCGTCTATATTCTGTCCCACTTCTACTAGTCTATCCCTAGTATCCATCATTATTTTGCGCGGAGATAATAGTTTACCAGTGATGTTAGCAGGACATGCTGCAGTACATCGGCCGCATTCGGTGCAAGTATAGGCATCAAGGAGGTTTTTCCAGGTTAAATCCTGAACATCTTTTACGCCAAAGCGTATTACCTCCGTTGTAGGGGCAGGCAAGTCAGGATTAAGCATTGCTTTTACCTCGGCAGTGATTGATGCTACATTTTCAAATTTACCTTTCGCTGTAAGTTTACTGAAGTATGTGTTCGGAAATGCAAGTATAATATGTAAATGCTTAGAATAGGGGAGATAATTTAAAAATATAAGAACCCCAATAATATGAAACCACCAACAGAACCTTTCTATAAAAAATAGGGTACTAACGGACTCAGGAAGTAGTGTAGCTAGATGTGCGCTAATAGGGAAGCTTCCTAGAGGCGGATAGTGGGTTACATGTAGGGATTGTAATTTGTAATCTGCTGCATTCATTAATAGGAATGCACTCATTAATAATATTTCAGCTATAAGGATTAGATTAGCATCTGTTTTGGGCCAATGCTCTAATTCTGCTTGGTTTAATCTTTTTATTTTCAATATATTTCGACGAATAAAAAAGAGTATACACGCTACTAAGACGCCTATTGCTAAAATTTCAAAACTGGCTATAAGAACATTGTATAGATTACCTAGAAATCCTAATATTCGATGCGTCCCAAAGAGACCATCTATAATTATTTCTAACATTTCTATGTTAATAATAACGAAACCTAGATAAACCAGTAAATGTAATAGAGCAGAAATAGGGCGTTTGAACATTTTCTGTTGTCCAAAGGCTACAAGGAGCATTATTTTTAATCGTTCAGGAATATTTTTGATGGTACCAATCGATCGTCCCAATTTTATATTACGAATGATTTTGTAAGCGTTTAAGTAAAATAAATAAGCAGCGCTTACTAAAAGAATAGCAAATACTATTTGACTGATCATAGCTGTTTATTTTGGTTATATACAAATATAATTATTTATCTCCATAGTAATATTATTATGCAAGCATAATAATATTACTATGGAGATTGTATTTTGCTTACTTTGGTTACTGTGATAAATAGTGCTATAATAAAAAAGGGTTTATCACGATAGTGATAAACCCTTTTTCGATAGGTATTATAAAGACTATTTAATACCTAATTTAACTTTAACGTCAGCTGTGATATCTTCACCGCCTTGGTAATAAATTACAGCGCCTGTTCCTAAATCTAATATGTAAGCAAAGTTTTTCTCTTTAGCTACAGCATTAATGGCATTCATTACTTTAGTTTGAATAGGAGCCATTAATTCTTGTTCTTTTCTACGAATTTCTTCTTGTGCTACTTTTTGTACATCTTGAATACGTTGTTGCATTTGTTGAATTTCTTGACCTAATACAGTTAATTCAGCATCAACAGTTGTTTTGTTCGCTTCACTACGATTTTGGTATTTTAGTTCAGCTTCAGCATTTTTATCTTGTAGTAATTTTACCATTCCTTCAAGTTCTTTTTGCTTAGCATCACTTAATTTTGTTAGCTGATCAGTAGCTGTTTTGAATTCTGCAGTTTGTTGAAATACCTCATCAGCATTGATATATCCAATTTTTTGTTGAGCCTGTGCAATGCTTCCCGTTACTAATAATGCTACTGCTAAAATCGCTCCTTTAATTAAGTTTTTCATTCTTTTCATGTGTTGAAAATTCAATTACAAATGTAATCTTTTAAAAATTTAAAATATGTTAATAATATGTTTTTACTTATTTTTTGTCCGCCAATTGAGGGTTAAATTTTAAACCTAATTTAGCTAATACATCATTTGTTTTGTCAATAGTTGGACTTGCAAATAAAAATGTAGACTCAGGTCCTTTGTCCATGATCAAATCAATTGATTGTGCTTTTGCTATTTCTTGAATTGCTTTGGCTACGCGATCTTGAATAGGTTGCATTAAGCGTGCTCTTGTCTGAAATAGTTCTCCTTCAAATCCAAATTTTTGTTTTTGAAGATCTTTTACTTGTTTCTCTTTATTAATGATTTCATCTTCTCTTCTTTTACGCATATTTTCATTCAACATCGATTGATCATTTTGATATGCTTGATATAACTTTTCAATTTGAGCATATTGTTGATCGACTTCTTTTTGCCATTGCATTGATAAGTCGTCTAATTGTTTTTGTGCTGAGTTATACTCAGGCATATGTCTAAAAACTAATTCAGAATCTACGTACGCAATACGTTGTTGTGCGAAAGCAGCGCCTATACTAAGGGTGATGAACGTTAAAACTACTAATATCTTTTTCATAAACATATCTTTTTTATTATGACATCAATTGTATTTAAAAGTTTAATTATTAAAAACCTCCCATGTTTTGAATAATACTAAA